>CBFHCJ010000102.1:0-13330 GCA_965654005.1 uncultured Streptomyces sp.
AGGGCGTCGCGCAGTCCGCGGGCCACCCCGGCGGGCAGCACGCGGGTGGTGTAGCGGCGCTCCGACTCCAGTCCCTTGTCGGAGCCGACGCTGCGGGCCACCAGTGCCTTGGAGAGGCCCTCCGCGTATGTCCGGGTGCGGAAGTACGCGAAGTGCTCGCGCGGCTCCGGCACCCGGTGGTGGATCACGGCGCGGTCGTCGATCAGCAGGATCGCGTCGGGCCTGGCCCGGGTGAGGCGGATGCACAGCTCCGTCTCCTCGCAGCCCAGCGGGCGCTTGTCGCCGTCGCGCCCGATGCCCGTGGCGAAGCCGCCCGCCGCGTCGAAGGCCGCACGGCGGAAGGAGGCGTTGCCGCCGAGGACGTTGCGCACCCGGACCCGGCCGGGCGGCAGCCCCTTGTATGTGCAGCCCACCACCCAGTCGAACTCCTCCGGGAACCAGGCCGGGCGGCGGCCCGACGCCCAGATGGGCATCGTACGGCCGCCGACGGCCATGACACGCGGGTCCGCGTACCCTGCGGCGAAGTGCTTCAGCCAATCGCGCTCGGCCACGGCGTCGTCGTCGAGGAACGCGATGATCTCGCCGTGCGAGGCGGCGATCCCGGTGTTGCGGCCCGCGGACAGGCCGCGGGGGCCCGCGTTGGCGAGCACGCGAACCTCCCGGTCCTCCTTGTACTCCCTGGTCAGCCGTTCCAGCAGGGTCTTGTTGTGGTCCACGACCAGCAGCGTCTCGCGCGCCGGCCGGGACTGCGTCCGCACCGAGGAGACCGCCGCGAGGATGTCCTCCCAGCGGTCCTCGGTGTAGACGCAGATCACCACGGAGATGTCCGGGTTTCTCAAGACACCTCTCCCTGACCCGAGTTCAGCGCCACCGCGCGCGGACGGCGGCGCAGCGCACGTCGGTTGGAACGCTCTTTGAGGATCACGTTCAGCACGCGGAACCCGTCGCGTACGGCGCGCAGGTTGCTCGCGCCGTGGATGCGGAGGTACTCGTGACTGGGTATTTCCTGCACCTTGAGGCCGGCCTTGACCACCCTGATGTTCATCAGGGTCTCCACCTCGAAGCCCGTGCAGTCGAGGTCGATCTTGTCCAGGCAGTGCCGCCAGAACGCGTTGTAGCCGTAGCACAGGTCGGTGTAGCGGGCGCCGAACTTGGCGTTGACGATGGCGCACAGCACCCGGTTGCCCAGCTTGCGGATCGGCGTCATGTCGGAGGTGCCGCCGCCGTTCGCGAACCGCGAGCCCTTCGCGAAGTCGGCGCCGGACACCAGCGCGGAGACATAACTGACGATCTCCTGACCGTCCGCCGAGCCGTCCGCGTCGACCATGACGATGATGTCGCCGGTGCAGGCCTCGAACCCGGTGATCAGGGCGTCACCCTTGCCCTTGCCCCGCTGCTCGACGACCTTCACCTCGGGCCAGAGGTCCCGGGCGACCTCCACGGTGTTGTCGGTGGAATTGCCGTCCACAAGGACCACTTCGTGAATCCAGTCGGGAAGGGTCTTGAAGACGTAGGGGAGATTTTCCGCCTCATTCATGGCGGGGATCACCACGCTCACCGGTGGCGCGATGGCCAGGTGAGTGGAGATCGGCCGGTACTTCCCCTGCATTAACGGATCTTGGCCCGAAACAGCCGAGCGCAGAAAAGAGCTCATGAGTCTCGTCCCTCTCGTCCGGTGGACCGTCCGCCCCTGGACGGTCCGGATTTTTGTCCGGTTCGAAAGGGGGGTTCTCACTTACGGCGTGCTGAAATGGATCTCCGTGCAGGCCGGGTGAGCTGGCAAAGCTGGCCGTCTGCCGAGAAGAAGGCAGCCGGTCGCGCGGCACGACTCGTACGACTGTGATCGCCGAGCACGGCACCCCCCTACCGCGCCCCGCGCCGGGACCATCGCGGTACCTGAGCCCTCCCCTGGACCGCTTGATGATGGACCGATGCGGGTTGATGTATGACGGTATTGACGATTGCGACTTTATGGCAAGACCTGTGACGAGGTCGGCTTTTTTGTTGTTTTGGCCGTAACTCAACCCCTCGAACGGATTTTCCCCATCCGTTTGAGGATCCTGTCGGCCGGCTCCAGGAGTTCCGGCCGCGACAGCACCGCATTGCGCAGTGCCCGGACCGGGGCGCGGCGCGCCCTGTGTCCGAATGCGACGGGGTGACGGCGAGTCACCCACCCTTCCGACACCAAAAGCTCTCGTGTCTTCAGGGATTCCTTGTATTCCTTCTGGCCCCGCCCGAGATCCAAATAGGCGATGCCGTCGGCGGCGGCCGCCTCGGCCATCCGCAGGTGCAGGATCAGCCCCGGCGAGTATTTCGCGAACTCCGGGTCGTACGCCGGGACCCAGCAGGCCAGCACCCGCTCGGTGCGCAGTCCGAAGTGCGCGGCGATCGGCTTGCCGTCCGCGTAGAGGACGGACAGGATCCCCGCGAACGGCTCCGAGCGGGTGTGGAAGAGCTGGTGCACCAACTGGTTGATCCAGGCCTGCGCGAAGCGGTCGCTGCGTCCGGTCCTGCGGTACTGAGCGGACTTCCAGGCCATCAGCGTACGCAGGGCGGCGGGATCGCGCTCGTCATGGACGTAGTGCACCTGACCGGCGTCCCGGCCGAGCCTGCGCTCCTTGGCCAGTGTCGTACGGGTGAACTTCGGTGACTGGGCGCGTAACTGGCGCAGATACGTTTCGTACCCCTGGTCGACATCCATGACCGGGGACGGGAAGGTGCCGGAGGCTCCCGCCTCGAACGGCGCCTGGCCTTCCGCCAGGTGGTCGAACTCCCAGACGGCGAGCCCGCAGGCCCGCAGCAGTTCCTGTGCGTCCCAGGCGAAGCCGGGGCGGTGCACCAGGCCCTGGCAGTCGGAGACGCCGAGGCCGACGGCCCGGCCGACCCCGGCGGGCGTTCTCTGGAACGGGAAGAACGCGGCCGGTTCACCGTCCTCACGGGCGACCGCGATCCGTACGCCGCGTCTCGTCCGGCCCACGGCGAGCGTGAACTCGGGGGACAGGAACGGGTTCGCCAGTTCGGGCGATCCGTTCAGATGGGCCTTCGACTGCAAAGCGGTCCACGCCGCCCGGTCGGCGGTGCTGAGTTCGCCGGGGCGGTACACCCTGATTTCCACGTTGTCAGGCCCGTCTTCTCGCCGTACGGCGGCGCCTCCGCCGTACCGGTACCAGCAGGAGAACGAGGGAGCTGATCACGGTCACGGCGATGATCCCGCCGTGGACCGACCACCGGTGCACCGCCAGCATGCCTTGGGCAACCAGCAGGTCGATCGCGATCGCTCCCGCGACGGACACCACCGTGCGGGCGAATGGATCCAACCCACGCAAGGCGGCGCCGACGGCCGTTGCCGGCGCGGCGAGCAGGAAGAACAGCGTGAACGGGCCGCGCAGCGGCGAATCGGCGTCGCTGAGCGCGAGGATCGCGCCGATCCCCGCGACGACGACCGCCGCGCCTGCGAGCAGGGGAAACAGGTCCCTCCCCGGATCCTGCCCCGACCACCCGTCCCTGGCTGATGAAGGTGGCTTGATGCGTATGGTCTGCATTGGCGACTTTGCCCCCCGAAGCGCCGGATGCCGGGCTTCAATGTCGCGCAGTGGGGAGGGGGCCGTCAAGATGTGGAAGCGCCCCGCGGGAGTTCTTGGCCTGCCCTAAACGTGTGCTCCCCCGTTGAGATGTGACCTCCGGGGAACGGTGGTTCGAACATCGAACGGCTGGTGGAGGCCACTTGACGTCCCCTCGCGAGCCCAAGTCCGTCGGGTGCCGAAACGGTATTGGCATGGACACTTCCTGTCAACGCGCGTCGCTGCTACGACGGTTGTGGCAGAGATCCTGCTAAAGGGAGGTTCCATGAGACGTTCCCGATTTGCGGCATACGTGACTTCGCTCCTCCTCGCCGTCGGCTTCTCCCTCGCCGGGACCGCCGCGGCGCAGGCGTCCCCCCTCGCGGCGGCCACCGGCTATGTGGCCCTCGGCGACTCCTACTCCGCCGGTGTCGGCGCCGGCGGCCACATCAGCTCCAGCGGCGACTGCTCCCGCAGCACGAAGGCCTACCCGTACCTGTGGCAGGCCGCCCACGCCCCCGCCTCGTTCAGCTTCATGGCCTGCTCGAGCGCCGTCACCACCGATGTGATCAACAGTCAGCTCGGCACCCTCAGTGCGTCCACGGGCCTGGTCTCCATCACCATCGGCGGCAACGACGCGGGCTTCGGCGATGTCATGACGACATGCGTGATCCAGTCCGACAGCGTCTGTCTGTCACGGATCGCGACGGCCAAGGCGTACGTCGACTCGACCCTGCCCGGCCGACTGGACAACGTCTACTCGGCGATCAGCGCCAAGGCCCCGTCGGCCCACGTCGTCGTGCTCGGCTATCCCCGCTTCTACCAGCTCGGCACCACCTGTCTCGGCCTGTCCCGGACCAAGCGGTCCGCGATCAACGGCGCCGCCGACTACCTGGACGCCGCGATCGCCAAGCGCGCCGCCGACCACGGCTTCACCTTCGGCGACGTCCGCACCGCCTTCAGCAGCCATGAGATCTGCTCCGCTGACTCCTGGCTGCACAGCGTGAACTGGCTGAACATCAGCGAGTCCTACCACCCGACCGCGGCCGGCCAGTCCGGCGGCTATCTGCCGGCGCTCTCCGGCGCTGCCTGACGGTCGCGAAGAGGAGGGGGAGGCTCCGCCCGACGGGGTCTCCGCCTCACATGTCACGGAACGCGTACGGGGAACGGCACGGGGAACGGCACGGAGAACGGCACGGAATCAGACGTGGCCCACACCGGGCCGCGCACCTCCACACCGATCTCGTTCCGCGGCGAACCGCCAAAAGTGGTCCGCGCGCCCGTGCGCCCCGGGTGCGCCCCTTCTTCGCCCCGCTCGCCACCGCCACGGCCGGCGCGGCCCTCGTCGTCGCCTCGCCGTCCTCCCTCCGGGCCACGCGCACGCAGGACGAACTCGATGCCGAGCGGGCGCAGGCACGTGAGATGGCCCACGTTCTCGCCGCCCCCGACGCCCGTGCCACCAGCGACCAAGACGCCGAGCGGTGAGGATCGGAGTAGTCGCCTCCGCCTCCGAGGGGCGCGCCGTCGTCACCCTCAGCGGACTCGGCGCACTGCCCAGCGGCCGCGTGCACCAACTCTGGCCCATGCGCCCCAAGGTGCAACCGCGCTCCGTCGGGCCCTTCGACGGCGACACGCCCTTGGTCGCGAGCCGGCTCGTCAAGTCGGCGACGTCACTCACCGTGACCGTCGACCCCGACGGCCGTTCACTCCAACCCACCAGCCAGCCAGTTGTCCAACTCACCCTGCAGTCCGTCGTATTCGGAGAGTAGCCGTCAACCCCCTTACAGAGAAGGTGAATCCTGCGCCTGCGATACACGAGTGCCGCCGGGGAGCGATAGGGTTACTCTGCCCGGGCCGGGTGGACTCGTACGGGTGGGGAGTGACATGGAACAGATAACAGTGCGCAGCAGGGCAAGGGTCCCTGCGATCACCTGCGGGAGCAGCGCGACCAGTTCGCGCCTCGACCGTCATCTCTCGGTGCTGGCCGGTCCTGCCGTCCCGCAGCGTGAGACGGCCGAGGCGACCTCGTTGATGCGCGAGCTGACCGCACGTGACACCGCGCACAACCGCAGCGCCAGGGTTGCGCGGGTGAGCAAGGTCTCGCTCTTCGCTCCGCTGCGTCGGCTGCGCCGTTCACTGTTCGGCGGACGCTGAGCGACACCGGCGTTCTCGCAGGCGAATCCGAGGGCCCGCGCTCAGGCCGCGACACCGTCCCGGCGCAACGCTGCGATCTCGTCGTCCGTCATCCCCACGGCACGCAGCAGCGCCTCGGTGTGCTCCCCGAGCGCGGGCACATCCCCCATCCGCGCCTCGTCCCCACCCGGCAGTGTGATCGGAGGCAGCAGCGCTCTGAGCGACCCTACCGGCGTCCCCACCTCCCGCCACCGCTCCCGGGCCGCCAACTGCGGATGTTCCGCCACGTCCCGTAGGTCCCTGAGGCGTGCGCACGCGATGCCGGCCGCCTCCAGCCGGTCCACGGCCTCGTCCGCGCCGAGCGCGCGCAGCGCCTTGCCGACCAGGGCGTTCGTACGATCCCGGTGGGCGACCCGTGCCGCGTTCGTCGCGTACTCCGGATCGGTCCCCAGCTCCGGCCGGCCGAGCACCTGTTCGGCGAGCCGCCGCCACTCCCGGTCGTTCTGCACGGAGAGCAGCATCCGCCCGCCGTCCGCCGTCGGATATGCGTCGTACGGTGCGATGACGGCGTGCGCCAGACCCGTGCGCGCCGGGGGAGTGCCGTCGTGCATCGCGTGGTGTAGCGGATGCCCCATCCTCCCCCAAGTTCTCGACTTCGCTCGAACAGGGGGAACCCCCATGGTGAGCGCCTCCAGCATGGAGATCTCGACCGGCCCGCCCCGCCCGGTCGTGCCCCGCCGGACGAGCGCCGCGAGCACCCCCGAGAACGCGTACATGGCCGCCGCGATGTCGGCCGCCGGGATCCCCGCCTTCACCGGCCGCTCCGGCGTCCCGGTCACCGACACAAGACCCGCCTCGCACTGCACGAGCATGTCGTACGCCCGCTTGTCCGCGTACGGCCCCGACGCCCCGTAGCCCGAGATGTCCACGGCGACCAGCCGTGGGTGTCCCGCGCACAGTGTGGCCGCGTCCAGGCCGAGCCGGGCCGCGGCCTTCTGGGCGAGGTTCTGCACGAAGACGTCCGCGTCCGCGATCAGCCGCCGTACGACGTCCAGCCGGCGCGGGTCCTTCAGGTCCAGCGCGATGGACTCCTTGCCCCGGTTGCACCACACGAAGTGCGAGGCCAGACCGCGGGCAGCGGTGTCGTAGCCGCGGGCGAAGTCGCCGCCGTCGACCCTCTCGACCTTGATCACTCGGGCGCCCAGATCGGCGAGCGATGGGGGCACCTCCCTGTTCGAGCGAAGCCGAGAACTTGGGGGAGGGTCGCGAAGGGTGCGGCGACGGCCTGTTCCACGGCGACGACGGTGATGCCCTCCAGGGGCAGGGGGAGTCGATCCATGGGGTGGATCATGTCCCGTGAGCGACGTCCTTGTCAGCAGGGGTCGGCGCCCTGCGCGCGCGTACCGGCGGACGGCGAGCGGCACACCCACCGAGAGGAGCGCACCGCACCACGCCGGCGACCCGGCGACGGGATGCGCCACCGGCCAGGCCGCCCCCTCGGGCACCGGAGCGTTGCCCCAGGTCTAGATCAGCGTCAGCTGGCCCTCGGGGCCCTCCTCGTGTCCGTCGAGCACCGAAGCCGGCCGACGTGCGGACTCCGGCGCCGGAAGCACGCCCGCCTTGCGCAAGTCACCGGCGGTGATCGGGTCCGATGCCGTCAATTGCTCCTGCCGCGGGCGCAGTTCGGCGAGCAGGGCCAGCACCGTGATCAGCTCCAACAGCTCCGACGTCCACGCCTGCGGCCAGGTCGCCGGGCGGATCGCCGCCAGTGTGCCCGGCTCGCCCTCGGCCGTACGAGCCGCGAACCACTGCTCCAGGACGGGGACTCCGCCCACCTCGAAGTCCCAGGCCTCGGGAGGTACGGGCGAGATGCGGCCGTCGTCCAGGTGGAGGGTCTCCTCGTCGCGGTCGAAGTGGAGCGTCAGCGGATGCGAGGGTAGCGGGGCGCGGACGTAGGGGCGGCGGCCGCCGGGGAGCTTGGGCCGCTCGCCGTCGCGGCGCATCAGCCAGAGCATGCGGCGGCCCGAGGCGACGCCCCGGGCCCAGAGGTCGGGGTCCTCGGTGAGGGGGACCGCGAGGCCGGGCCGCACCGTCGCGACGATCCAGGCCAGGACGTCCACCGGGGCAGGGGAGTGGCCGAGGCGGTATCTCAGGTGCTCCAACAGGCCGGGGGCCAGGTTCGGTTCCCCGCCGCCGGGCCGGCGGTACAGCGGGCGGATGCGGCCCGCGCGAAGTACGGGAGGCAGGGAGGTCGCGAGCAGCACGGGGCCCAGGGAGTCGGGTGCGGTAGGCGCCTCCACGGCGAAGACCTGGTGCTCGTCCGCCACGCGCCACAACTCCGGCCGCGCCACGTCGATCAGCCGGTGGTCAGGGATCAACCACTGCTCGTCGAACGGCGCGCGCAGCACGCGTACCGGCTCCGGGCAGGGTCCCGAGGCGCGGATCAGCCGCTCCGTTCCGCCGGACCGGCCCGGCAGCTGACCGACCGCGGAGTGCAGGGTGCGCGAGCGCGTCGGCTCGAACAGAGCCTCCCGGTGGGACCCTTCGGACTTCACGAGGGCGTCCCAGCGTGCCTTGAGTGAGGCCGCGTCGGGTGCCGACGGCCAGGCGCGGCCCGGCCGCAGGGGTGCGACGGACCACGGCATGAGGTCCGCGAGCGGCGGAGCGTCGTCATGCGTCACGGTGGGCATGGTACGATGTGGTCAGGTGGCCTCGAGGGTGACCGTGAACGAGAAGCGGTCACCGCGGTAGTGGATCACCGCCACGTCGAGGGGTCGGCCGGCGGTGTCGTATGTGATTCCCGTGTAGTGCAGGATCGGGCTGAGCAGCGGGACGTGCAGCAGCCGCGCCGTCTCCGGGTCCGCGAGCCTGGCCTCCACGGTGTCCGTGATGCGGCTGATGTCCGCGCCGACCACGTCACGCAGGACCTTGGTCATCGGCCGGCGGACCAGGTCCTCCGGGTCGATGCGCCCGGCCAGTTCGGGACGGACGTAGTTGCGGGCGTGGTTGGTCGGCTCACCGGTCTTCTCGTCGCCGCGCAGCCGGTGATACGTCACCACCTCGGCCAGATCCGGGAAGTACTCGGCGAGTTCGGCCGGCACCGGCGCCTCGCCGTGCTCCAGCAGCTCGGTCGTCATACCGGACTGCTGGGCCACGATCGCGTCCACCGAGCCGAGCAGCCGCACCGGGGCGCCCCTTTGAGCACCGGGCTCGATGAACGTGCCGCGCCGGCGGTGGCGCGTGATCAGCCCCTCGTCCTCCAACTCCTTCAGCGCCTGCCGCATGGTCAGCACACTCACCCCGTAGTGCCCGGCCAGCTGCTCCTCGGTGGGCAGGCGCAGCGGGTCCTGGGGAGAGCGGCCGAGTATCGAGGCGCGCAGGGACTGCGACACCTGATACCAGAGCGGCAGCTTGCGGTTCAGGACGATCGAGTCGGGGGCGAAGGAGGTCACGGGGCTATCCGTACCGGTCGTCGGCGCTCAGTGCAACGGGCGGAAGTGGCGTTCGAGGCCCTGCCACACACCGTCGTACCCCTGTTGCAGGTGCTCCGCGTGTGCGGCGTGCGGAGTGAGGGTGACCGGCCAACGGGTCTCGAACATGAACGCGAGACCGTCGTCGATCTTCTGAGGCCCGAGCTCGGCCGCGCTCGCCCTCTCGAACGTGTCCCGGTCCGGGCCGTGCGCCGACATCATGTTGTGCAGCGAGCCCCCGCCCGGTACGAAGCCCTCCGCCTTCGCGTCGTACGCGCCCTCGATGAGCCCCATGTACTCGCTCATCACGTTCCGGTGGAAGTACGGAGGCCGGAACGTGTCCTCGCCCACCAGCCAGCGCGGCGCGAAGACGACGAAGTCCACGCCCGCCAGCCCGGGGGTGTCGCTCGGCGAGGTCAGCACCGTGAAGATGGACGGGTCGGGGTGGTCGTAGCTGATGGTGCCGATCACATTGAAGCGCCGGAGGTCATAGACATACGGCACATGGTTGCCGTGCCAGGCGACGACATCGAGCGGTGAATGGTCGTACGTCGCCGTCCAGAGGTTGCCGCAGAACTTGTTCACCACCTCGACCGAGCCCTCGACATCCTCGTACGCGGCGACGGGCGCCCGGAAGTCCCGGGCGTTCGCGAGGCCGTTGGCGCCGATCGGGCCGAGGTCGGGGAGACGGAAGGGCGCGCC
Source organism: uncultured Streptomyces sp. (assembly GCA_965654005.1). Classification (GTDB taxonomy): domain Bacteria; phylum Actinomycetota; class Actinomycetes; order Streptomycetales; family Streptomycetaceae; genus Streptomyces. The sequence goes on from CBFHCJ010000102.1 coordinate 9,866, forward strand.
GTAGTTCTCGCAGACGTAACCGCGCGCGGTCGGGCTCTGCCCGCCGTTCGGCTCGGTGTCCAACAGCTCCACGCGGAAGCGGACGCCACGCGGGATCAGGGCCACATCACCCGGCTCCGCATGCAGCATCCCGAATTCTGTATGCAGTAGAAGGCCGCCGCGCTCCGGCACGATCAGCAGCTCGCCGTCGGCGTCGCTGAAGACTCGGTCCATGGAGGAGTCGGCGTGGTACAGGTGCACGGCCATACCGATGCGCTGCGTCGCGTCGCCGTTGCCGCCGAGGGTCCACAGGCCCGCGAGGAAGTCCGTGCGGGCGGGGGGCTCGGGCAGGGGGTTCCAGCGCAGCCGGTTCGGGTCGGGCACCGTCTCCAGGAAGGGGGCGGTGCGGATCGCGCCGTTGTCCGTACGGGTGAACGCCGGATGGGCGGCCGAGGGGCGGATGCGATACAGCCATGAGCGCCGGTTGTGCGCCCTCGGCTCGGTGAACGCCGTACCGCTCAGCTGCTCCGCGTACAGCCCGAGCGGTGCGCGCTGCGGGGAGTTGCGGCCCTCGGGCAGCGAACCCGGGACCGCCTCCGAACCGTGCTCGTTGCCGAAACCGGAGAGATAGGACAGTCCCTCGGCCGTCTTCCTCGCGTCCCCGCTCATCGCCGCTCCCTTGCCGCGCATTCCTATGCTTCACCGTAGGATTGGCGGCTCGGGTGCGCAAGGGGAAGACGCGGGTGGGACGGAGCCCCGGTGGAACCCGACTACGGTGGCCGGCCGCGGCGTCGCCCGATGAGTTCATGGGTCACCTGTTGCCGTACGGACGGGTGACGTTCACCGGCCTTCGGCGGAGAGGCATTATGAAGCCCGTGCCCCAAGCGACATCGCTGCGCCGCGCTCCCGTTCAACGCCGTAGCGCGGAACGACTGACCAGGATCCTCGACGCCTGCGCCGAGCTGCTCGACGAGGTCGGCTACGACGCCCTGAGCACCCGGGCCGTGGCCCTGCGCGCGGGCGTGCCCATCGGTTCCGTGTACCGCTTCTTCGGCAACAAGCGGGCGATGGCCGACGCCCTCGCCGAACGCAACCTGGAGCGCTACAGCGAGCGCGTCACCCTCCGCCTGGCCGACGTGGGCGGTGAGGGCGGCTGGCACGCGGTCATGGACGCCGTGCTCGACGAGTACCTGGACATGAAGCGCACGGCGCCCGGCTTCTCCCTGGTCGACTTCGGCAACCAGATCCCGGTCGGGGCACGCTACGCCGAGCCCAACCACCGGGTCGCCGACCGCCTGACGGACCTTCTGTCGGTGTATCTCGACCGAGAACCGGATGAGGACCTGCGTCGTACGTTCCTGATAGCGGTGGAAACCGCCGACACCCTGGTCCACCTGGCCTTCCGGGTGGCCCCGGAGGGCGACGAAAGGATCATCGAGGAGATGCGGGAGCTGCTGCGAGCTTACTTGGGCCAGGTTCTGGACTGAACCATGCCGTACCACGGCGAGATGTGCCGCCCCACGGCTGAGATCCGGCGACCGTCCGTGGGGCGGGCCGCCCACCGTTGGCGGGGATCGGAAGACCGTCTCGTCAACCAGCTCCTCGACGGCGCTCTGCTCGACCCGTTGTCGCGCGACTGGTCCTCAACGGCGCACCCGTCGAGCTCACGCCGCTCACTACACCACACTGACCTGGAATTTTGCGCTTATTGCTTTCACGTCAACATCTTGTTAACCGTTCTTGACCCGACCTAACGTCATCGCACCCCCCGGCCGTGGCGAAGAAGTGCAAGGCCCGCCGGAAGTTCAAGGGCGAACGTTAGGTATCCACTCATGCTGACCTTTCTCGGCTTCGCCATGATCGCGACCTTCCTGGTCCTGATCATGACGAAGAAGATGTCGCCGATCGCGGCGCTCGTGCTGATTCCCGCGCTGTTCTGCGTGGTCGTCGGCAAGGGCGCCAAGCTCGGCGACTACGTCATCGACGGCGTCACGGGCCTGGCTCCCACCGCGGCGATGCTGATGTTCGCGATCGTCTACTTCGGTGTGATGATCGACGTCGGTCTCTTCGACCCGGTCGTGCGCGGGATCCTCCGCTTCTGCAAGGCGGATCCGCTGCGCATCGTCGTCGGTACGGCGCTGCTCGCCGCGATCGTCTCCCTCGACGGCGACGGCTCGACCACCTTCATGATCACCGTCTCGGCGATGTACCCGCTGTACAAGCGCCTGAAGATGAGCCTGGTCGTGATGACCGGTGTCGCCGCGATGGCCAACGGCGTGATGAACACCCTGCCGTGGGGCGGCCCCACCGCGCGCGCCGCCACGGCGCTGAAGCTCGACGCCAGTGACATCTTCGTGCCGATGATCCCGGCCCTCGCCGTGGGCCTGCTGGGCGTCTTCGCACTCGCGTACGTCCTCGGCCGCCGCGAGCGCAAGCGGCTCGGCGTGCTGACGCTGGACGAGGTGCTCGTGGAGGAGCAGGAGACGGTCCTGGTGGGCGCCGGCGGATCCGGCGGCGGCAAGGCCCCCGGGCGTACGGGAGGTGCCGACTCCGGCTCCGACGCCCACGTTCCGGCGGACGAGCCGTGGGAGGGCCTGCAGGGCCTCGCCCCCGACCGGCCCACCCTGCGACCCAAGCTGTACTGGTTCAACGCACTGCTCACGGTCGCTCTGCTCACCGCCATGATCATGGAGTGGCTGCCGATCCCGGTCCTCTTCCTGCTCGGCGCCGCGCTCGCGCTCACCGTGAACTTCCCGCACATGCCCGACCAGAAGGCCCGCCTCGCCGCGCACGCCGACAACGTCCTCAACGTCTCCGGCATGGTCTTCGCCGCCGCCGTCTTCACCGGCGTCCTGCAAGGCACCGGCATGGTCGACCACATGGCCGACTGGCTGGTGGCCAACGTCCCCGACGGGATGGGCCCGCACATGGCCCTCGTCACCGGCGCGCTGAGCATCCCGCTCACGTACTTCATGTCCAACGACGGCTTCTACTTCGGCATCCTCCCGGTCCTCGCAGAGGCGGGCCAGGCACACGGCGTCCCGGCCGTGGAGATCGCCCGCGCCTCGCTGGTCGGCCAGCCGCTGCACATGTCCAGCCCCCTGGTGCCCGCCGTCTACGTCCTCGTCGGCATGGCCCGGGTCGAGTTCGGCGACCACACGCGGTTCGTGGTGAAGTGGGCCGCGCTCACCTCGCTCGTGGTACTCGGTGCGGGGATCCTGATCGGCATCATCTGACCCTCCACATCCGACCTCCAAGGAGGACACGACCATGAGGCCCGGTGGGAACCGCGGTTGGTTGCTCCGCCTCGTCATCGCCTTCGGCTTCGCGCAGGGGGCGGTGTCGATGGCCCGGCCCGCCGTCTCCTACCGGGCCCTCGCGCTGGGCGCGGACGAGCGGGCGGTCGGTGTGATCGCGGGCGTCTACAACCTCCTCCCCCTCTTGTTCGCCGTACCGCTGGGCCGGCGCACCGACGCGCTCGCCGAC
>CBFHCJ010000103.1:0-13311 GCA_965654005.1 uncultured Streptomyces sp.
CCACCCAACCCCCCCCGCGCTTGTGTGGTGGGTGGGGTGGGGGGGGCGGGGGGGCGCGGGGGCGCCCCCCCCCACGACGCTATCGCCCCCAGAACAGGGGGAGTTGGACTTTGGCCACCGCTCGGTCAGAGGGTGACGCCGAGGAGTTCGCACAGCCGCCCGAGTGCCGGAATCGCTTCCTGGCGGACGACGACGTCGCCGTGGCGCGCTCCCTCGATCGGGTACTCCTTGAAGGAGCCGTTCTCTGCCAGGCCCTCGGGGTCGACGAAGAAGATGCGCATGCCCTTCTCGCGCGCCCGCCTCTGGACCTCGCGCCGGTCCGCGTGCAGTCCGACGACCAGGAGCGCCTTCGCCTCGTCGAGCAGCGGCACGGGCGGGACCTTCTGGTCGTAGCGGCGAACGAACACCTCTGGCAGGCCCACCCGGGCGCTCAGCACGTCGAAGTTGTGGGTGATGACCGGACCGACCATGTGCCCCGCGTCGTGCAGCGCCTTGAGCGCGTGGTGGGCGGGAGTGGGTTCGGCGGTGAAGCACGCGGCGAACATCCGGGTCAGCGACTCCGCCTTGCTCGTGGCGTCGAGGAGGATCTCCTGCACGAGGGTGTCGGCCTGCGGGCTGAGGGTGAAGGCGTGAGACTGCGTGAGTGCGTTGTCCTTCCGGGCAGTGACCCGGTAGACCTCGTGCAGGTAGTGCAGGGGCGGGATGCCAGCCTCGATCGACGTACCGCATCCGACCTCGACCTGGAACGGCAGGAAGTCGAGCAGGCCAGATAGGTCGTCGGCGTACGTCGGGTTGCCGCGCTGCTCCTTGATCCTGATGCCGCCGGCCAGGACGTCCCACGGCAGGTTCCGCAGGCTCCGGGACGGTGCGCGGTAGCCCTCGGAGGTGATCAGGACGTCCATGGAGCGGAAGCCGTTGGGGGTGTCCCTGTCGGCCCGCTCGTCCTGGGGATGGTCATCGAACTCGTGCAGGGTGACGACCAGGTCGCCGCGGTGCCAGCCGTCGGCCTTCTCCCGCCAGCGGCCCTCGGCGAGCCATCCCTGGATGTGCTTGGCGTATGTGCTGATCTCCTCGGCCGGGGCGGTGTGGGAGACGTACAAGTACAGCTCCGACAGGACCAGTCGCGGCACCGGGAAGGTGTAGTCCAGGCCGTAGTTGTAGCGGTAGTGGACGATGCGGCGGCGGCCGTCGGCGTCCTCGCTCCACCCGGACTGTTCGGCGTTGGCGGGGTCCTGGGTGCGGCGCCAGATCCCCTCCTCGACGCTGCGGGGGCGCTCGTGTCCATCGCCGGCGAAGTGTGTACTCCAGGTCTTCACCTGCGTGTCGGACAACTGCTCGATGACGGGGTAGGGCAGGTACATGGACGCTTCCCTTCACGGGTCATGGGTGAACGGGACGACGATTCGGGGGTCAGCCCGTTGCGTCGGTTGCGCGGCTACTGTGCTGCGGTACGCCGAGGAGCAGTTCCTCGGCGCCGCCGTTCTGGACGGCATGCAGGCACTGTTCGATGCGCAGGAGTTCGTGGTCCACGGCCAAGGAGGAGACGTTGCCGGGCGATACCCAGCGCAGTTCCACATAGCCGCGGTCAACGGACGGCGTCAGCTCTGTGTCATTGCTGACGCGCACCAGGTAGAGGAAATTGATCCCCTCCACGTAGTGGCCCGGCTTGGCCGGGGCGTGGTCTACGCCGAGGAAGGCGTGAGGAGTGAGCCGGGCGTTCCCGAGCTTCTCCTCGATGCAGCGGGTCAGGCCCGACCACGGCCGCTCGTTGGGTGCCACGGCACCGCCTGGGAGTCCCCACTGTGAGATGGGGCTCCAGTACGAGCGGCGGATGACGGCGAACTGGCCGTCCTCGCGCATGATCAGGGCGAGGGCGCCGAGTCGCCGCGGCGGCGGGTTGCGGAACCAGTCCGGGGACTCTTCGGACAAGGCGCCTCCTTCGTCCAGGAGCACGGCCGCGCGGTCAGCCGTGCGTCTCGGCGGCCGGGTCTCTGGTAGGAGTCGACCACCGGCCCGGCCGGCGTAGTGATCGACTGTCAGGGCGCGCACAGCGCGTGCAGGTCGTGCACACGCGGTTTCGACGGTCAGGTGACGGCTGCGACGAACGCGAGCACGGTGACCCGACGCAGCTCCCGGACGACCTGTCGGGCGATCACGAACGCCAGGTCCGGCGAGTCGTAGAGGACCACGGCGTTCGGGTCGGATGCACCCCCTTGGCAGGGGCGGGGGTAGAGGGTCCCGCGTACGCCGATCTGCTCGGCCTCACGTACGCGGAGTTGAACGTGGCCAGCGCGCAGCCGTGGGCAGCGCTGGGGAGCCGTCTTCACGCAGTCCTCGCACATGGGCGGAACCACGGTGCGCACGCCCTCCCAGACCATGTCCCTGGCGTCGTTGAGGAGCGGTAGCACCCAGGCCATCCCAAGGGCGTCCCGGGCGCCCGGCTGCTTGCAGACCGCGCACTTGAGCCCTTCCATCGCGGTCTTCTGTCGCTCAGGGTGAAGCTCCTCCGCGTACGCGGGGCCTCCCCTGGCTTCCCCTCCGCAGATCTCCCACAGCACGTTGTCAAGGTCCCGGTGGAGTGCGTCCGCGACGGGATCGGCGTAGGTGACGCCTGCCGCGGTGATCACGACGTCTGCGGGCGCGGTGGTCTCCCCTACGAATGGGATGACGTACGGCGCTATCGGTTTGCGCATGGAGTTCCCCCGAGGGTCGGCTGCAGGAAAGCGATGAAGCTGTAGTGGCGGTGCAGCCATCGCAGGTATGCCTCGTACGCCTCGTCGGTGCTGGGCATGGCTTCACGGCCGACCGCGAGGAGGCCGTCGACGAACCCAGATCCGGCGTGGCGACAGGCCCGGTTGAACTGCGGCCGGGCAGGGACTGGGCCCGCCGTCGGCTCGTCGGTGAAGCATTCGCGGTGAACGACCCACCCCCGGTCGCGGGCGTGCTCTGCCAGGAGCCTGTGGGTGGCGTGCACGTCCAGGCCCGGGGTTGCGAATACGTACGTTGAGACCTTCACGGGCCGTTCGGCGCGGATGGCGGCGAGGGCGTCGTCGTAGACGCTGCGGCGCAAAGCGCTGAGTCGCGCGTCTGGGGTCGGGCGAAATCGAGGCTCCGGGCGCGTCCACCACCAGCGTGGCTCGTCGATTTCGTCGAGCGTGACAGGCCGCAGTCTCATGGCGTCCTCCGGCACATGGCGACGAAGCGCCGGTTCTCCTCTGCCTGCAGACGCTCTATCGGGGCCGGGCTGGGCGTCGGCCGTAGGCGGGGTGCAGCGAGAGCGACGCCTACGAGGGCAAGGGCGCCGAGTAGCAGCTTTGCCATGGGTGGCTCTTTCCGAGGAGTCACCCGCTGCCGGACTCGTATCCGGCCCGGCAGCGGGGGTGGGCCCGTGCTGTCGACGCCCAGGGGGACAGGCGCCGGCAGCACGGGTGTCTCAAGGGGTAATTCCGAGCTGGGCCGCGAGCGCGGCATGCGGTGTCGGCTCGGGCCGGAGCTGAGCCAGGGCTTCACGAAGCGGTTGCGTCGGCACGAGCCGATCACTCGCTGACGGCCGGAACCAGTACGGGCCCGGTGGCACGGTCCGGTTCAGGGAGGGCAGCGTGATCGTGTGGGGTGCTCCGAGGCATACAGCGTGGGAGTGGTGCGTCCACAGGGCCGCAGACCCGGGCGGGACGAGCCAGTAGAACCAACCGCTCTCGGGGTCCTCGATCACGGGGCCGCATCCGCCCTGGATCTCGTCCATGAGGGCGACAGCTCCGCGCGCCTGCAGGCCGGAGCTGGTGATGACGACGTCGAAGAGGTTGCGGCCCAGACGTACCCGGGTGTCGCGGCGGGCCTCGACCGCTATGAGGGTCCGGATCACCTCGGCAAGGTCGGCCATGTCGGCGGCTGGCTGGTGGGCCGGGCTCGCGGACTCGACCAGGTGCTGCATCATCTCGGCGCTAGTCGTCGGCGCCTCGGCCGGGGCGGTCACAGATCCACCGGCCCGGGACGCAGGACGGCACGCACGGTTTTGGCGTCGAAGTCAGTGCCGACGACGAACCACGAGAGGGCAGCACCCTGGCGCGCGATCTCCCAGAGTCCGCAGCCCAGTTCGCCAGCGAGGGCCTTCTCGAAGTCGGGGAACTCGGGGACGGGGTCAGTGACGTCGACGAGCAGCTCGTGAGCCTCGGTGACGCTGAGGCGTGCGCCGAAGGTCTGCCCGATCCTCTCAGCAGAGAGGGCGTGCTGTACCGCGTTGTCGATGAGGACGTGTAGGACATCGATCGCGAGGTGCTGATTGCCAGGCCAGCTCAGGACGGTGAGCAGGGTTCGGGCCTGGATGCGCGCTAAGCCCGTGGCGCTGGGATCGGCGGGGAGATCCAGCGGGATCTCTCGCAGGACCGGAGCGGTCACCGCGACGGGTTGCATCTCTTCGGATCCTTTTGTCAGGGGGAGGGTGCACCAAGTGGTTGTGCCGTCGTCGCTCACGCCCCAGGACTCGGCCAGAGCCTCGACGAGGAAGAGGCCGCGGCCCCCTTCGTCGGTGGGGCCGGCGTGGCGCGGCGTGGGACGAGCCGAGGAGCCGTCGTTGACCTCGATTACGCAGTGGTCGTCCTGGAAGAAGACGCGGACGCCAATGTCGCGGCCGTGACCGTGCCGTAGAGCGTTGGTCGCCAGCTCCGTCAGCAGCAGTTCGGTGGTCTCGATCAGGTCGGGTCGGCCCCAGTGGTTCAGGGAGGCGCGGGCGATGCGGCGGAGGCGCTTCGGCCAGACCGCGTCCATCTCGGAGATCCCCTCAGCCGGGGGGTTGGGGTGCCGCTCGATGGACAGTTCGAGGGCCGTCTTGACGCTGTCCCGGGTGGGGGCGCTTGTCCGCGTGTCGACGCTCGATGCCATGCCCTGGGCCTCCGCAGATCTCCGGATGGTGACGCGTGCATCGCGTAGCTGAACGTGACCGTCCGAAGCGGAGCGGTCACGCCCTAGGTAAAGCAGGATGCCGGTACGTAACCCCAACTGGCAAGATTGCGCCCAGAATTCGCATGAACAGGAACCCCTGTTCTATCGACTCCGTAACCCGCAGGTGTCAAACTGCACCCACGCTGCCGTATCGTGCACCTGGGAGGTGTCATTCAGCACCATGCCGAATGTTCGAGCAGTGCCAACTCTCCGCAGGAGAAGGCTTGGTGGGACCCTGCGTCAGTACCGGAAGGACGCCGGCAAGAGCCTGGAGCAGGCTGCGAAGGCCATGGGCTGGCCCGAGAGCAAGCTGTCGCGCATCGAGACGGCGAACGCGCGGATGTTGCCCAAGGACATCAAGCCGCTCCTGAAGCAGTACGGGGTGGAGGACGAAGAGGTCGTCGCGGCTCTGGAGGCTCTGGCCAAGGATGCAGGGAAGCAGGGCTGGTGGCAGGGGTTTGGTGACGTCGTCGGCGCCAACTACAAGGACTACCTGAGCCTGGAGTCCGACGCAGACAAGATCCACGTCTATGCGCCGAACCTGATTCCAGGACTCTTGCAGACCGGCCCCTACGCTCGCGAGATCATTGCCGCGACGGCCATCACGCGTACGCCCGAGGAAGTCATTGCTCTGGCTGAGGTACGCAAGACGCGTCAGGCGATCCTCACGAATCCGACCCGCGCGGGTGGCCCGCTGACGTACTGGGCGGTCATCCACGAGGCCGTCCTTCACCAGAGCTTCGCCTCGAACGGCAACCTCATGGTGCAGCAACTGCAACACCTGCTGGACATGGCGGATTCGCCCAACATCACGATCCAAGTCATGCCGCTGGGTGCCACGCCGCACCCGGGAATGCTCGGGATGTTCGAGGTGGTGCGGTTCCCACAGCCGTGGCCCACGGTGGTCAACCTGGAGAACATCCGCGGCGGCTACTTCGTGGAAGGTACCGACGACGTGAAGGTCTTCGAGACCTCGTTCGACCGCATCGTTGCTGCCGCGCTCCCGCCGGAAGTCTCCCGAGAGACCATCAAGACCACCATGCAGAAGATCATGAAGGGAAGGAACGAGCAGTGAGCACCAGCGACCGCAAGGCCGATCTGTACGCCCTCGACCTGAGCGGGGCCACATGGCGTAAGTCCCCCGCTAGCAGCGGAGGTGAGCAGTGTGTCGAGATCACCGATCTTCCCGGCGGCGGCGTTGCCGTCCGTGACTCGAAGAACCCTGGGAAGGAGCCGCTGCGGTACACCGCCGACGAGTGGGACGCGTTCCGGCAGGGTGTCATCGCCGGCGTGCTGTAAACCAGCAGGGCGGTCCTCCTCTGGGGCGTAGAGGAGGAACACCCTGTCACGGGGGGCGCTGATCCGAACGGATCAGCGCCCGTCGGCGTTGTGGGCGGGTGCCAGTCTAAGTTTTCCGAGCGAACGATGTCGTTCGCCACACACCCGTTTGCAGATCCTGCACACGCCATCGACCCGAATCTCCCGGGCCCGTACGGTGGGGTACCCGGTTCTCTGGGCATGTGGGAGGGCTGATGCTCGCCGTCGAGTCAGGTGCCTGGTTCTCCTCGGAGGCGCGTGCCCTTGTCGAGCAGCGGAACCCGGGCGGGCTCATCCGCATGGGCCGCAAGCTCCGCGGCTGGAGGCAAGCCGACCTCGGCGCCCGAATCGGCTGTTCAGCCTCCACCATCTCCCGGCTGGAGGGGACCAAGCGCGTCACCGACATGACGCTTCTTCGCGCAGCTGCGGCGGCTGTTGACCTTCCATCACCTTTACTGGCGGCGGCCTGCGGCTTCGCCATCGCCGTGGTGTCCGCCCCCACTAGAGTGGCGAACGACGCACAGCGTGATGCCGAGGAGGACCCCATGCGCCGCCGCACACTGCTCGCCGCCGCGGGAACGGCCGTGCCCGCCTCGCTGCTGCTCGCCGTCGACGACGCTCTGGCCGGCACGCCGGCCCCCTCCGGCAACGCCGCTCCCCTTGACGCCCGACTCGCGCGCGCCCGCGGACGGTTCGACCAGGGCGAGCACGCCGCCTTGCTCAGGGAGTTGCCGGGCCTCCTGGGCGACGCTCACCACGCGGCACGGACCCGGGCAGACCTCGACCACGCCCGCCTGTCCGCTTGCTACGCCCTCGCCTCCCAGGTCTTGGTGAAGATCGGGCGGCACGACCGCGCGCGGATCACCGCTGACCGAGCTATGACGTACGCCTCGCTGTCCGGCTCCCCGCTCGCCGCCGCGGCGGCCGCCCGGGAACTCGCCATCGTCCTCCGACACCAGGACCAGCCCGCCGCAGCGCAGCGCCTCATTCTGTCCGCGGCCGCGGACGTCGAAGCGACCGGGCTCACCACCGACGCGCAGGCCGCGGCCTACGCGCAGATGCTGTGCACGACGTCGTACACCGCAGCGCGCGCCGGCGACCGTGGACAGGCCCTGGCGATGATCGGGGAGGCCCGACGGGCAGCGCGGCGCCTCCCGGCCGTTCCACCCGCGGGCCGCCTATTCCGCATCTCCCCGGCCGCCGTGGACCTCTATGCCGTGGGCGTCCACTGGGCCCTCGGCGACGCTGGCGCGGCGTTGGAGGCGGGCCGGGGGCTGCGCGCTGACCTCTTCCCCACCCCGGAGCGCAAGAGCCGAATGCACACCGACCTGGCGCGTGCGTGGTGGCAGTGGGGAAAACCCGAGCAGACCACCCAGGAGCTGCTCGCCGCGATGCGGGTCAGCCCCGGTGAAGTACGTGATCGGCCAGCGATCCGGACCATCGTCAGTGACCTGTCGTCCAGCCACTCCCGTACGCCCGGCGTGCGCGAGCTGGCTCTCGCGGTAGCCCGCTGAATCAGACGAGGGCCTGGGCCTGGTCAAGATTGATGGCGTCCTCCGTCCAAGGGCACATCCGGAGCCGCGGCACCATCTCCGCGGGGAACCAGTGGAGCATCACGCCCTCGGTAAGGGGCAGCGCCGCGGCATCCCCGTTCCACCGGCCGCGGAACACCTGAATCTGGCCCTTGACCATGCCATCAGGCCCGACGCTGTCGACCACCGTGAACCGCTTGAGGTCCGGGATGGCGAGGCCGGTCTCCTCCATCAGCTCCCGCTCGATCGCCTCCTCAAGGCTCTCCCCGGCCTTCCGGTTGCCGCCGGGCACCGACCAGACACCCGGGTCGCAGATACCCGGGATGTTGTCCCGCAGGTGAAGCAAGTACTCGTGCCGGTCGTTGACCAGCAGGGCCGCCGTGCCTTTGATCTGTCCATCCATACCTGCAGGATGGTCTCTCGTGTCCCGCGCTGGGCACAGCTACGCCGCGCCCACCCGGGTGACTCCGGCCACTCCTGCTCCTGTCGAGTAGAGGCGTCGAGCCAGTCTGACCGCTCGCGCGTGGAGCTGGGGACGTCGCCCCGGTTAGCCAGTTGCGCAGCCGGCGGGGGCGCCCTCGTCCTCGCCGACCCCGATGCCCCTTCTGCATGGTGTCGATCGGCAGCACGGCATCGGTCCGGAAGTGAACTCGCGGCGCCCACGAGGCAGTGCAGCAAGGGCGGTGGCGACAGAAAGCCCAGGGGATCTAGTATCAGCTCGTAAACGTTTGTGAATGGCGGGAGGGCAGATGATCACCACTGGCGTCGCCGCACCCGCTGTCCTTGCCTGCGTGAAGAAGCTTCCAGTGCGTCCGCGTGTCCGGTCACGAGTACGGCTAGGGGCCGTGTGCTCTGCAGGAACAGGTGCTCTGACGACTTGTCAGCGGCTCTCGCGGGCGTCAACGGCCGTAAAGCTCACTGGGTGTCGAACACAGAAATTCCTCGCCGACACGGCGCGCATCGTATGTCACGATGCTCGCGGATGTGGAATGATCACCTGTATGCCTGGACGTAGAGGAGCGGTGCAGCGCGGCAGGGAGCTGCGTCTCGACACGCTCAACGATGCCGCAGCAGCAGGGGCGAAGCCTAAGCCCGTGCGTGCCGCTGCCGTGATGCGCGCCGACGAGCCGGAAGCCGTCAAGTTCGTCCGCATGACGAATGCGGCCCGCACGACCGGGGCGGAGCTGCTCCGGTGGCTCATCCGTCAGGCCGAGGTGGACGCGAACGGGCTGCCCGTGGGCTGGCCCGGAGAAGATCAAGAGGAGCTGCCTTTGACTGGCTGACGGATCAGGGCATGCAAAAAGGCCCGGCCTGCCTTAGCCGGGACAACCTTTTCGCGCAACGCCCTCCGGGACTCAGCTCCGTGGCTGCCAAACCCTGCTGAGTATCCCGGGACGAGAGAACTCCAAATCGTTCAGTTGTACGAGACCCAGCTTCCGGGTGCCTAGTCCGGTTGTAGGGCCTTCGTGCGCCTCCGTGCCGTGGAGACAAAGCCATCGTAGCAAGATCTCGCGGTGGCGGTACCCCCATGCCAACTTCCGGAGTGTCCCGGGAGATTTGTCGGCAAAGGGACCTGCCCCCGCATGCCCAATTGGTCCGTTTTGTTAGCATTCTTTCCCCGCGTCCGCTGGTGCGCGGGGCCCGCCGGGATGCCGCTGGCGGCTGGTTGAACGACTACGACGAAGAGCTGCCGATCGTCCGTATCGAGCCGGGGCGGCCGGTGCTGATGCACCTGTCCCGTTCGGAGCGGTTCGGGCCGCAGCGCTTCGCGTTCGACTTCGACGCCGGCAAGGTGCGTTCGTCGGTGGCCGCCGCCGACATGGAGACCGTCGCGGCCCTGGCGGAGTTCAGCGGCGCGTGGTCGGTGCCGGTGCGCTCTGGCCCCTCGGGGGGCAGGCATCTGTGGCTGGCGTGCGACGAGGAGCTTCCGCTGCCGCTGTTCCGCCGGCTGATCGCGGTCGGTGAGACGCTGTCCAAGGGCGGTGTCCTTCCGTCTCTTGATGTCTACCCGTGGAAGAACCTGGCCACCAGCGGAGTTCGGCCACCGGGGTCACCGCACCGGTCCGGCGGCCACGCGCAGCTGCTGCGGCACGACGCCGACACCGCGATCGAGCTGCTCGCCACCGGCTCACCCGTCTCGGTGTTCGAGGAGCTGGCCGGACACCTGGAGGCCCTGGCACAGGCCCGCGGTCTGACCGTTGAGCCGCCGCGGCCGCCGAAGCAACGCCGGGTCAAGGCCGGTTCGTCTGGTACCGGTTCGCATCTGCCGCCGAGCGTCCTGGGTGTCAGCGAGGAGTACCCCGACGGCCGCCCGGTGCTGCGTCCGGTCGAGACCGGCGAGGACGGGCACCCGCGGCTCAAGCGTCCGCGCCGCTGCCTCTCGGAGGCCCCCAGGACGCGTCTGGAGACGCGTCTGGCACCCGAAGTCGACCACAGCGCCTTCGCCTTCGGGGTGCTCCTCGGGCTCGCCCTGGCGGGCTGCTCGTTCACCGACGTCCTGCGGATGGCCAGGTCGCCGAAGGCGTCTCCGGGGCTGGAGTGGCTGCGCTCGGCGCGGGCACAGGCCGGGCGTGCGCTGCGGCTGCCGCGGGAGGAGGAGGAAACCGAGGAGCTCCTGGAGCGCCAGTGGCGGCACGCCGTCCACGCCGCCGCCCGAATGCCCCTGTCCGCGGACGCTGATGACGACCCGTTCCCCGAGGTCACCGCAAGGATCTCGGACCTGCTGGAGCGGATGGAGGCCTGCGACCCCGAGCGGTGGAAGCGTCCCTCTGGCCCTGCCGACTACGTCTTCCTCCACGTGTACGGGCTGGTTGCCCTGACCTCGGGCACGCTGCAGGTCGACCTGGACAACCGGCGGGCCGGCCTGATGATGGGCTACAGCCACCAGACCGCCAACGAGTCCTTCCGCCGTACGGCCGCCGACGGCTGGCTCTACGAGCACACGCCGGCGAACCGCCGTGAGCGACGGGCCCGCACCATCGGCCTGGCCACCGAGCACGAATGCACCGGCGACGAGCACCACATGTGCGCGATTTACGCAGTTCGCAGCGGGTCTGACACAAGTGATAACGCCCCCCCCTCGCCCCTCCGGGCCCCCCTGCTGCGCCACCTGAACCGGGTTGTCACCACGGCCTGCAGCGACCTGTGGACCGATCTGGGGCACCACACCCTACGTACCTACCTGGAGCTGCTGAAGGCCCCTCAGACCCTGGGAGAGCTGGCTGAGCACACCGGGTACACGGTTCGGACCGTACGCAAGCACCTGCGGCAGCTGGAGGGCACGAGGCTCGTCCGCCCAGGGCTGCACGGCAGCTGGCAGCCTATGGGCCGTTCGCCGCGGGAGGCCGAGATCGACACGCCGTCGTTCGGTCGGCGTGTGCTGCAGGAGGAGAGCTACCGGATCAACGCGGCTGTCCTGGAGTGGTGGGAGGCCGAGCACCAGTGGCTGTGCTTGCCCCTGGCGGAGAAGCGTGCCCGGGGCCGGCGGCGTGACCCCAACCAGGGAATCCTGCCCGGGACGCCGGCTGAACTGGTGCCTGGGGCGCGGGCCTTCCCCCGGCGGGCGGACGGCAAGCCTGACTTCGCCCGGGCCCGCGCCATCGAGGCGGAGCGGCTCGCTGCGGAGGCGCGGCAAGCCGCGGCTCGTCCGGCTCGTCCGGCAGCGGCCCGCGTGATGGCGAGGGTGAGCTGACCCGGCGGGCGCCCACCACCCCAGGGCCTCCCTGCCGCCCCGCTGTCGCGCGTTACGGCAACGCACGACAGCCCCGGGGTCCAGCACTGTCGCGCGTTACGGTAACGTGAGACGCAGGCGTGATAACTGATGAGTCGTCAGATAGCTGGGAAGGTGCGGGTTGGCGAAGACTCGTTCAGCCGTTCGGGAGTGCGCCCTGTGTTTGAAGCGCATCCCGGTGAGTGCGGGGCCGCGAACGCTGTACTGCTCGACCTCGTGTCGGCAGCGCGCGTACCGGCGCCGGAACGGCAAGCAGAGCTGGGTGGCCGGGACGCCCATGTTCACCTCGTGCGAGGGGTGCGGGCGGAGCCACGAGTGGGTGCTGATGAGGGAGGGGCACTTCAAGCAGTTCTGTTCGGACGCGTGCAAGCAGCGCGCGTACCGTGAGCGACGTCGCCAGGAGGCCGAGCAGAGGGTGTGGGAGGAGCAGGCCCGGCGACGTCGGCAGGAGCAGAGTTACCAGGACCAGTGGCAGGAGCAGCAGCGTGCCGGCCGCGGACGGCACGGTCGGACGGCTTGGACCAGTGCTGCGGAGGCCCGCGAGCTGGTGTTCAGGCTCGCCGAGCTGCGCGACGACGGCATCGTCACGCTCAAGCGGGCGTACCGCGTGGCAGCGCGGCTGTGGCACCCGGATGTGTCCACCCGGCCGGATGCCGCGGCGACGTTCAAGTTGCTCGGCGAGGCCTACGCTGCCTACGAGTCTCTGCTCCGTCATGGCCAGCATTAGCCCGCTATGCCAGGGGCTCATGCGCTCCCTGTGCCGAGGGCTCCTTAGGCGAGAGGCTGCAGGGTCGGCCGGCTGGTGAATCGTCGCCACCTGTCAGCGGTCGACGGTACGTTGAGAGCGCGGGGTGCCCTGTGCTGCCTTTCCCCCGGGGCGCCGGGGTGCCCCGCAGCTGTCGGCGCACGCAGAAAGGAGGAGGGAGTGCTGAACCGTCCGGAGGCCGTGCCGTTGTCGGGTCTGGAGGTTCCCTCTCCCCCCGCTGCCACGGCGAGACCTGAGCAACTGAGCCTGCTCGGCAGGCCCGAGCCCGTCCGCATTCCTGCCGAGCAGTGGCGGCAGTGGCTTGAAGACCCAACAGTGCGCCAGCGCTTCGAGGCGAAGGTGTACCGGGGCTTGGGCGAACACGAGTGTCATTTGTGGAGTGCGGGCATCAGTTCGACCGGGCACGCGAGCTTTCGCTGTGGGTCCCTGCCAGGGCCGGGGCGACGAGGAACCGTTCCCGCCCACCTGTACGCCTACCAGCTGGAATTCGGTGTGATACCCCGGCTGGGATGGTCCGGCAGCGCATCGGAGAACCTTTGCCACCGCTGCGACGAACACGCCTGCCTCAACCCTCGCCACCTCCGGCTCGGCACCCTCGCGGAGAACCGTCAGGAGTGGGCAGACCGGCACCGCATACCCGGCGGCCCCCTGGCCGACCTGCGCGGAGCAGCTGGCCGCGCCCGAGCCGTCGCCTCCGCCATCCGCCAAGGCCTCGCCGCCGGCGAACCCGTCGCGCGCATCAACGAACGCATCCGCCAGGTGCAGGCCGAGGGCATGCCCCTCGCCCTCTGGTAACAGCTCCGCCCGCCTAGCACCCTGGTGGGAGCTGTTACCGGCGCATGCCTGCCGAGCCGGATGCGTGTTGCGTCACGCAGGGTGGATGACGCAACGGTGGTTGCGGGGCGGGTGGTTCCCTCCCAGCGGCGAGATTGTGAGGGGGTGCGGCGGACTGTGCGCAAGGTCGGCTCGGTACCATTTTTAAAATCACAGAGCTAGCGCTGCATAGATTTTAGGTTGAGCCCCAGCGC
>CBFHCJ010000104.1:0-13282 GCA_965654005.1 uncultured Streptomyces sp.
CATCGCGTAGCCGTGGCCGAGGCCGAACCCCGGATCCCGGAGCCGTGGCGGCCGCTGCCCGATGTCGACCCGGCGGTGCTGGAGTTGGCGGGGCAGTGGTACTGGGGTACGCACGGCTTCATCCTGCGGCTCACGGCCGACGGAGGTGTCTTTCTTGAGCCGATGTCCGGTGCGGGCCGCCGCGCGCGCCTGCGGTCGAACGGAGACGGCACCTGGACGGGGCTGGACGGCTACTACGCGGGAGAGGTTCTGAAGGCCGTAAGGCGGCCGGACGGGTCCGTGAGCCATCTGGACCTCGGGTCGTTCGTGTTCACGCGTCAGCCGTACGACGAAGAGGCTCTTGTGCCCGGCGGCGTGGACCCGGAGGGGTGGAGCGGGATCCGATAGGTGTCGTGCTGCCGTCAGAAGGGGCATGTTTCACGTGAAACATGCCCCTCACCCTTGAGTGGTGTCAGAGCCGCAGTTTGAAGCCACGTGCGAGGCTTCGAAGCCCAGGCGCTCGTAAAAGCGGTGGGCGTCCGTGCGGGCGGCGTCGGAGGTCAGCTGGACCAACTGGCAGTCATGACGACGGGATTCCTCGATCGCCCACCCGATGAGCCGTGTACCGAGCCCGCTGCCACGCCCGTCGGTGTGGATGCGGACGGCCTCGATCAGTGAGCGGGTCGCACCCTTGCGGGACAGACCCGGGATGATCGTGAGCTGGAGGGTGCCGACGACACGTCCGTCGCGTACGGCGACCACGAGGTACTGGTCGGGATCGCCGCTCAGCCGCTCCAGCGCGCTCAGATACGGCGTCAGGTCGTCCGGCGACTCGTGCCGAGCGCCCAGCGGGTCGTCGGCGAGCATGGCGACGATCGCGGGGACGTCATCCGTGACAGCGGGGCGTATGTCGAGATCTCCCACGCCTGCGCCCTATGCGGGCGGGCATGGCTTCCGAGGGAACAGAGCGAGCAGGGATCAGGCAGGCACGTTCAGGGATTCGACCACGCGGACCAGCGGCGCCTGCTCGGGGTTCCTCGCCGCCTCGTCGAGTGCCTCGCGCAGGGCGGCGTCATTGGCTGGGGTGACCGGTCGGCGGCCCACCGATGACCGGGCACGGTCGGACGCGGCCGAGGGTGCCCAGTGGTGCGAGTGAAGCGGCCGCTAGCCTCCTCGCACATGGCGAGACTTCATCTCTTCGATCTCGACGGCACCTTGCTCCACGGGACGACCGCTCCGGTGGAGATCTCACGGCAACTCGGCCTGGAGGCCGAGACCGTGGCGCTCGACCAGGCGGTCGGGGCCGGGCTCATCGGCCCCCGGGAGTACGCGACACAGGTGCACGCCCTTTGGTCGGAGCTCACAGAGGCGCATGTGGTGGCGGCCTTCGCCGCGGCTCCCTGGCTGTCCCGTATCGAGGAGGTGTGGACGGAGATCCGCGAGAACGGCGACTACTGCGCCGTCATCTCGCTCTCGCCCTCCTTCTTCGTGGAGCGGCTGACACAGTGGGGCGCCCATGCGGCGTACGGCTCCCGTTTTCCCGCACTGCCCTTCACGGAACCGGTGGATCCTGCGGGGATCCTCAGTGCCGCCGCCAAGGTGCGGATCGCGGACCGGCTCTGCGTGGAGTTCGGTGTGGAGCGTATCGACTGTGTCGCCTACGGCGACTCGATGTCGGACAAGGGCCTGTTCGAGGCGGTGCCAGTCTCCGTCGCGGTCAATGCCGACGGGCATCTGGCAGGCCGGGCGACCCACTCCTATGTCGGGCGAGATCTATGGGATGCCTATGAATTAGTGCGGTATGTTCGGTAGTTCAAGAAAACGCGGGTTCGGCCGGAGACCCATTCACGGCCGAGCAAGGGGGGACTTGTGTGTGAGGCAGGCACCGGTATGGTCGAGTCCAGTTCGCGTCCGGTGTGAAGTGCGCACGCCCTTCCGGACGCGAATGCAGGCCAATGCAGCCTAACGGGACGGAGAGATCGAAGCCCCGCATTTTCTGTTATGCGGCCGGGTCGGGATCCGGGGTGGGATCCTGCGGTGAGAGTACTGGGGTCAATGTCACACTCTCGCCTTACTTGTCCGTACGCGGCGGGATTCCGGGTTGAATGTGGCCGCATTGGCCGTCAGGGACCGAACGGGGAAAAGGAAGGCCGTCGGCGGGAAAGCAGGCACCCTCCGACCGGGGAAGTGCGCAGACCGACCGAAAGATGTTCTAGGCGAGGCACACCATGGACGCTCCGACCACCACGTCGGCCGACAACGGCACGTCCGGCGGCAGCGGCGGGGGCGGCTGGTTCACGCCCCGCAAGAAGCCGGAGACGCCTCCGGACGGCGGGCCGGAGACGTCCGAGGCCAGCCGTCTGGCCGCGATGCGCCCCGTGGGCCGCCAGGCATCGAGTGAGGGCGTGGAGCAGCCTCGAATAGCTCGGACGCCGCAAGCGACCACTCCGACGGGGGACCCTGTCGCCGAGCCGGAACCCACTCACGAAACAGACCGCCAAGCCTCCGCTGCCGGCGAGTCGGCATCGGGATTCCCCCGGAGCACCGGCCTCACCTCCGAGCTCCCGCAGACCACCCCCGACCCGCAGACCACCCGCGACTCGGAGGCTTCCGCAGTCACGCACAGCGCGCTGGTCCAGGCCACACCCGGGCGGCAGACTCCCGACGTCGAGCGGCTCGACGTCCCGTGGCTGGACGCCCGCCCTGAGCCACGGGTTCCCCTGCAGCGGTCCGCCCCCGACTCCCAGGCGTCCCCCGATGCACTACTGATCCGGCGAACCATGGCCGAGATAGGACCGGTCGCCGACAAGGTCACCTCGTATTTCTACGCGCTCCTCTTCGTACGCCACCCCGATCTGCGGTCGCTGTTCCCCGCGGCGATGGACACCCAGCGGGACCGGTTGCTCAAGGCGCTGCTGATCGCCGCCGAGCACATCGACAACACCGAGGTCCTCGTCGCCTATCTGCAGAACCTCGGCCGCGGCCACCGCAAGTACGGCACCCGGCCCGAGCACTACCCGGCTGTCGGCGAGTGCCTTATCGGCGCCTTGAACAAGTACGCCTCCGAGATCTGGGACGAAGCGACCGAGGCTGCCTGGGTGCGTGCGTACACGACGATCTCCCAGGTGATGATCGACGCGGCGGCGGCGGACGAGCTGGTCGCCCCGGCCTGGTGGTACGCGGAGGTCGTCGCGCACGACCTCCGAACCCCGGACATCGCGGTGATCACAGTCCGTCCGGACCAGCCGTACCCGTTCCTGGCCGGGCAGTACACGAGCCTGGAGACCCCGTGGTGGCCGCGGATCTGGCGGCACTACTCCTTCGCCGCGGCGCCCCGCTCCGACGGACTGCTCTCGTTCCATGTCAAGGCGGTTCCGGCGGGCTGGGTCTCCAATGCGCTGGTTCACCGGGCCCGGCCCGGGGACGTCATCCGGCTCGGGCCGCCCGCCGGCACGATGACTGTCGACCACACCACAAGCAGCGGACTGCTGTGTCTCGGCGGCGGGACCGGCATCGCGCCCATCAAGGCACTGGTCGAGGACGTCGCGGAGCACGGCGAGCGGCGCCCGGTCGAGGTCTTCTACGGGGCCCGCACCGACCATGACCTGTACGACATCGACACCATGCTGCGGCTGCAGCAGAGCCACCCCTGGCTCTCGGTCCGCCCGGTCGTGGACCACCGGGCGCGCCTCCAGCTGCCGGACGCCATCCGCGAGTACGGACCCTGGCACGAGTACGACGCGTATCTCTCCGGTCCGCCCGGCATGATCCGCAGCGGTGTGGACGCGCTCCGGGACATCGGTATCCCGGCGGAGCGCATCCGCCACGACTCTGTGGAGGAACTGGTCGCGGCCGGCAGCTGAGTCTCCCGGGGAAAGCCCTCGTGGGGGCGTCAGCCCAGGTCGGGCGCGTGCATGGCGCGTACACCCTCGATGTTCCCGTCCAGGTAGTGCCGCAGCGACAGCGGTACGAGATGAACGGACGCGATGCCGACCCGGGTGAACGGTACCCGCACGATCTCGTACTCGCCGGTGGGCTCCTCGACCTCCGGGCCATGTCGCTGGCGCTCGTCCATGGACTCGAGGCGGCAGACGAAGAAGTGCTGGACCTTCACACCGGTTGCGCCGCCGTCCTCGCCGATGTGCTCGACGGTGTCCACGAAGCACGGCACCACATCGGTGATCTTGGCGCCGAGTTCCTCATGCACTTCACGGTGGAGCGCGTCGACGACGGTGGTGTCCGATGGCTCGACCCCGCCTCCCGGTGTGACCCAGTAGGGATCGACGCCCGGCTTGGTCCGCTTGATCAGAATCAGGTCGTCACCATCGAGCAGGATGGCACGGGCGGTGCGCTTGACCACGGGGCGAACGGTCATGGGTGAAATGTGGCCCAGTCGGTTCCACGTGAAACATCGCGCAACCCACATGGCACCTAACCCCGTGTGAACACCGGGTGGCGTCCGAGGTCGGACTCCCCCAGACGTTCGGACTACCCCAGCTGTCGGGAGACAGATCCACGGTCGTCCGGGGCGCCGTCAGCCCCACGCCGCCGCCGTCCGCAGCAGCCATTCGTGCGCCCGAGCGATGTGCGGTATGGCCAGCGTGCCCGTACGGACCACCAGGAAGTACGTCCGCAGCGGGGGTACCGCCGGTTCATGGAGGGCGACCACATCGCCCCGCTCCAACGCGGAGGCGCTGAGATAGCGCGGCAGTACGGCCAGCCCGGCACCGGTGGCGGCGCAGGCGAGGACGCCGCGCAGATCGGGGACGATGACCGTGCCGGCGACGGCGGGGCGGCAGTCGAAGACGGAGGCCCAGTAACGGGAGACGAACGGCAGCGACTCGTGCACCTCGACCAGCGGGAAGTTCTCCAGCGCGTGCGCGCCCTTGCGGCGCAGCGTGCCCTGGCTGACGCGGGACGCCCAGCGCGGCGCGGCGACCAGGATGTGCTCCTCGTCGCAGAGCGGGGTCGCGGTGAGCAGTGCGCCGCGAGGCCGGGCCGTGGTGATGGCGAGGTCATGGTGCCCGGCGGCGAGCCCTTCCAACGTCTCTTCGGCGTTCCCGAAGGAGGTGCGCAGAGCGAGCCCCTGGCCGTCGTCGCCGGTCAGCTCTGCGAGCGCGGGCAGGGCCCGCTCGGCGGTGAACTCCGGCGGCCCGGACAGATGGAGGGTGCGCAGCAACGAGTGCTCGTCGATACCGGTCTCGGCGATCTCCACGAGGGCGTCGAGGTGCGGCGCGGCCTTGTGCGCGAGTTCGTCGCCGATGGTGGTGGGGGTCACCCCGCGGGCCTGACGCAGGAAGAGTGGGCGTCCCAGCTGCCGTTCCAGGGTGCGGATCTGGGAGGTGACGGCCGGCTGCGAGAGGCCGAGAAGCGCAGCGGCGCGGGTGAAGGAACCGGCCCGGTGCACGGTCACGAAGGTGCGCAGCAGGGCCAAATCCATGGTGCTTCCTTCCTTCCCTGCACCCCCGACCGCGCCCAACTATAAATAAGTCGATAGGTCTCTGTCGCTACTGTGATTGGACACTGACACAGAGCCAACTAGCCTTGTTCGCGCGGTTCTTCGCGCGTCGAACCGGGGACGGTCCGAGCCACGAGGGGGGAGGCTCGGACCGTCCGTTATGCGTAGAGGGGGTCCGAGGGGGATCCGAGGGGGAGGGAACGGCGTCCCCGGATGTGCGTAGCCGAAGCGATGGCCATCGCTCAGAACGAGGTCATTCCGCCGACTCGTCGAGCGCACGCAGCACATCCGCCACCAGGTCCTCGGGGTCCTCGGCGCCGGCCGAGAAGCGGATGAAGGCCTCCGGCACCGCGTCACCGCCCCAGCGTCCACGCCGCTCGGCGGTGGAGCGCACCCCTCCGAAACTCGTCGCGCTGTCGACGATGCGCAGTGCGTCCAGGAAACGATCAGCACGCGCGCGCGTGGGCAACGAGAACGACACCACGCACCCGAAGCGCCGCATCTGCTGGGCGGCGATCTTGTGCGAGGGGTCGTCGGGCAGACCCGGATACCGCAGCCCCGTCACCTCGGGTCGGCCGCTCAGTGCCTGAGCGACCGCGAGGGCACCCGCGGTCTGCCGGTCGGCGCGCAGCTGGAGGGTGGCCAGGGAGCGGTGCGCGAGCCAGGCCTCCATGGGGCCCGGGACCGCCCCGACGATCTTGCGCCAGCGCCGTACTGAGGTCATCAACTCCGCGTTCCGGGAGGTCACGTATCCGAGCAGCAGGTCGCCGTGACCGGTGAGCATCTTGGTGCCGCTGGCCACGGAGAAGTCGGCCCCCAGCTCCAGGGGCCGCTGGCCGAGCGGGGTCGCGAGCGTGTTGTCGACGGCGACGAGGGTGCCCTGTGCGCGCGCCGCCGTGGCCAGCCGCCGCACGTCGCAGACGTCGAGCCCGGGGTTCGAGGGGCTCTCGATCCACAGCAGCTTCGCCCCATGGAGCACACCGAGCTGGGCGTCGTCGCCGGTCGGAGCGGTGCGCACCTCGATACCGTAAGCGGTCAGCTGCTCGCGTATCAGTGGCAGTGCCTGGTAGCCGTCGTCGGGCAGCACCGCGATGTCGCCGACGCGCAGCTGGGAGAAGAGGACCGCCGAGATCGCGGCCATGCCGGAGGCGAAGGCGAGCGCTTCGACGCCGTTTTCGCCGGGCGCCTCCAACTCGCCGATGGCCCGCTCCAGATGGGTCCAGGTGGGGTTCTCGTCACGCCCGTAGGTGTACGGGCCCGTCGGCTCGCCGGGCAGGTGGTAGTGCGCGGCGAAGACGGGACCCGGCAGGGTCGGCTCGTACTTGACCGGCTCGGGCAGCCCCGCCCGTACCGCGCGTGTGCCATCACCGGTCACGGCGCCGGACGGGTCGAATTCACCTGACGTCATGCTGCCCGTCCCTCCACGTGCTCCTGTACCGCGGCGAGCAGGCCGAGGCTCGCCGTCTCCACCATCTCAAGACACTCCTCGAAACCGTCCATCCCCCCGTAATACGGGTCGGGCACGTCGAAGTCGTCACCGGCGGCCGGGTCGTACGAACGCAGGAGCCGGACCTTCGCGGCGTCCTTTGGGGTCGGGGCGAGACGGCGCAGGGCTTTGAGGTGGCCGGCGTCAAGGGCGATCACGAGGTCGAGGCGGGCGAACCAGGAGGGCTGGAACTGACGTGCGACGTGGTCGCTGTCATAGCCGCTCTCCTCCAGGACGGCGACGGTGCGCGGATCGGCGCCGTCGCCCTCGTGCCAGCCGCCCGTGCCCGCGCTGTCGACCTCGACCAGATCGTCGAGACCGGCCTCCACCACCCGCGCCCGGAAGACGGACTCGGCCATCGGCGAGCGGCAGATGTTGCCGGTGCATACGAAGCAGACGCGATAGGACATGCGGTTCCCTCAGTCGTTGTCGTCGGGCAGGACGACGTGCAGTGCCCAGGACACGATCGAGATGATCAGACCGCCGAGCACGGCGGTCCAGAGGCCCTCGACATGGAAGCTCAGGTTCAGCTTGCCCGCCAGCCATGAGGTCAGCAGCAGCATCAGGGCGTTGACGACCAGGGTTATCAGGCCGAGCGTGAGGATGAACAGCGGGAAGGTCAGCACCTTCACAACCGGCTTGACCAGGAAGTTCACCAGGCCGAACAGCAGTGCGACGACGATGAGGGTGCCGACCTTCTTGCCGGTGCTCGACCCGGTGAGGGTGATCTTGTCGAGCAGCAGGACGGCGACGGCCAGGGCTCCCGCGTTGGCGATCGTCTTGACTACGAAATTCTTCATGTGTCTGATCGTGGCAGATGGGCTCAGGGGCGAGTGGCGAGTAAGGGCGGACAATGGCGATGAAGGCATTCCGGCTGGACGAACTGGAGGCGGAGCGAGCCGCAAACGACGGCGCCTATCTGCGGTTCCTGCGGGAGCGGAACATGTCGGTCGGCCTGTACGCGCTCGACGCGGGGGACCTGGACCCGCAGAAGCCGCACCAGCAGGACGAGGTGTACTTCGTCGTCAGCGGCCGCGCCTCGATCACCGTGGGCATGGAGACCACCCAGGTCGCGCGCGGCAGCGTCATCTACGTGCCCGCCGGGGTCGCCCACAAGTTCCACCACGTGACCGAGGATCTGAGGGTGCTGGTGGTGTTCTCTCCGCCCGAGAGCTGAGGCCCCTCTCGGGGTTCCCTAGGGGATCGATCAGGGGAGGACAAGGGATACGAGGCCCCCGTTCCGCCTCTGGGCGGCCCTAGCATCGAAGACAGGACATCGAAGGACCCCGGAAGCGAAGCCCCCGAACAGGACGCGGGGCGACGGGTGGAGAGACAAGGACAGGGCGATGCGAGAGATCTTCGCGGGTTTGCCGTGGTGGGTGAAGTGGATCGCGATGCCGGTCATCGCCCTGGTCGTCTTCGGCAGTGTGATCGCGAGCATCATCGGCTTCGTCATCGGGCTGCTCTTCAAGGTGCTGCTCTTCGTCGCGCTGGTCGGTGGACTGATCTACGTCGTGCGGAAGTTCATGTCGAGCTCGACATCACGCGGCGACTGGTGACCCACCCGGAGTGTGCCGAGCCGTCGGGACGCGCCACGGGACGGGGCGTGGCGGCCGGGGGAGCGGTCGCGGGCGGCCGGTAACAGAAAAGTGAGGTTCCCTCGGGGGAGGGAAGTTTTCCCGGTGCGGTCGTCGGTGGGCGGTGGCGGGCCGTTAGAGTCCGGAGCTCGACGCGCGGTCGGCCCCGCGCGCGGCGCATCCACCGCCCGTGTCCTTGCACGGGAGGCCCTCCTCGCGCTCCGGGAGTGACCTTTGGCCACGGTTGACACGGCACCCGCAGACTCACCCGCCCCGCCCGCGCAACGGCGCACATCACCGGCGGAGGTGCACCTCCCGACCGGGCAACCGCAGTCCACCACACTCATCGGATCCGTGCAGCGGGCGATGCGGCTACTGGAAGCCGTCGCCGGTCACGAGTACGGGGCCCCCGCCAAACAGCTGGCACGCGAGGTCGGCCTGGCGCTTCCTACGGCGTACCACCTGCTGCGCACCCTGACCCACGAGGGCTATCTGCGGCGGGAGAAGGGTCTGTTCTTCCTTGGTGAGGCAGCCGAGCGGCTGAGCGGCAGCGCGGCCAAGCAGAAACGTCGCAGCATGGTGAGCGACGCCCTCGCACAATGGTGTGATTCGATCGGCGTCCCTGTTTACTACGCCGTCTACCGCGAGGGCGAGATCGAGGTCCTCAGCGTCGCGGACAGCCCGGGCAACCCGGCGGTCGAGGAATGGGCGGACTTCCGCGAGACCGCTCACGCCCACGCCGTCGGCCAGTGTCTGCTGTCCCAGCTCGACGACCAGGCCCGCCTGGACCACCTGGACCGCTACCCCGTGCAGTCGATCACCCCGTACACCGTGCGTGACGACCGCGCTCTCCTGCGGCGATTGGAGCGTCTGGGGCGCATGGAACCCGTGATCGAGCGCCAGGAGTACGCGCTCGGTACGGTCTGCGCCGCGATTCCCCTCACTGCCGGGGCCATGGCCGCGACGATGGCTATTTCTCTGCCTTCCCACCAGGCAGACCGGCTGCTGCCGGCGGCCCGTCAGTTGCAGGCGGAGATCGGAAGGCTGCTGGGGACACTCGCCATCTCTATCAGCATCTGAAAACTCACTCCTTGTGATACGCCGTGTACTTTCAGCAAACTTCCAGCAGGTGTCAGGGGGTTCCATTCCTGGCCAGTCGACGGCAACTGACGGGGTAGGCGATGCGCGAGTCGGTGCAGGCAGAGGTCATGATGAGCTTTCTTGTCTCGGAGGAGCTCTCGTTCCGCATTCCGGTGGAGCTGCGCTACGAGACCTGTGATCCCTATGCCGTGCGGCTGACGTTCCATCTGCCCGGCGATGCGCCGGTGACCTGGGCGTTCGGCCGTGAGCTGCTGGTCGACGGAGTCGGCCGGCCGTGCGGCGAGGGGGACGTGCACATCGCGCCCGCCGAGCCGGACACCTTCGGTGATGTGCTGATCCGGCTCCAGGTGGGCAGTGACCAGGCACTGTTCCGGTCGGGGGCGGTGCCGCTCGTGACGTTCCTGGACCGTACGGACAAGCTGGTGCCGCTCGGACAGGAGGGGTCCCTCGCCGACTTCGACGCGCATCTGGACGAGGCGCTGGACCGGATCCTGGCCGAGGAGCAGAGCGCAGGCTGAGACCGTACACGGCGCCGTAACGGTTCCTCGCGGACGTATCCCCGTGACGGGTGCCGTAACGGTTCCTCGTGCCCTGGGAGGCGGTGGACGCCGTAACGCTTCTGCGGAGCCGTCTCCGGGCGTCTCAAAGGCGCGGTGCGCCCCTTCAGCGCTTGCGGCGGCGCCCCCTCCCACGGGTAGACGCCGCGACCGGGACGGCGGCCGTGCTCGGGCGGTCCGCCGAGACCACCGCGGCGGCCAGGACTGTGGTCACCGGCACCGAGGCGACCAGGCCGATCGAACCGACGAGGGTGCGCACGATCTCCTCGGCGACCAGCTCGCTGTCGGCAACCGTGACCACGCTGCTCTGCGCGATGGAGAACAGCAGCAGCAGCGGCAGTGCGGCGCCCGCGTACGCCAGGACCAGCGTGTTGACGACCGAGGCGATGTGGTCGCGACCGATGCGGATGCCTGCGCGGTACAGCTCGCGCCACCCCATCGACGGATTGGCCTCGTGCAGTTCCCAGACCGCCGAGGTCTGGGTCACCGTCACGTCGTCGAGGACACCGAGCGACCCGATGATGACGCCGGCGAGCAGCAGACCGCTCATGTCGATGGACGGGTACAGGCCATGGATCAGACCGGTGTTGTCGTCCGTGTTGCCGGTGAGTGCGGCCCAGTCGATGAACTCCGAGCCCAGCAAGCCGATCAGCGACAGCGAGACGAGTGTGCCGAGTACCGCTACGGAGGTGCGGGCCGAGAGGCCATGGCACATATAGAGGGCGATCAGCATGATGGCGCTCGACCCGACCACGGCCACGAGCAGCGGATTCGATCCCTGCAGGACCGCGGGCAGGATGAAGAGACTCAGCACCAGGAAGCTGACGGCCAGTGCGACGAGCGCCATGACGCCGCGCATCCGGCCCACGAGCACCACGGCGACGGCGAAGATGCCGGCGAGCAGCGCCATGGGGAACTCGCGGTTCACATCGGTCACCGAGTACTGCAGATCCTTGGGCGCCGAGGGCTCGTACGCGACCACGACCTGCTCGCCCTGGTGCAACTGCCGTGACTGGTCCGGCTGGACGATCTCCGTGAACGTACGGCCCCTGTCCTTGCCGGTGTCGACGCGGACCGTCGCCTTCTTGCAGGTACCGGCCGACTCCTGCTGGGCCGAGGAGCCCCCGGCGGTCGAGGCGTCGCCGGTCGGGGTCCCGCTCGAGGCGTTCACGGACTCGCAGTCCAGCTCCACGACCTTGGTGACCGTGGCCTGCTGGGTCTGTCGGTCGAAACCGACGCCGGTGCGCTTGTGCGATGGGACGCCGCCGGGCCACAGCACCACGAGACCCACCAGGACGGCCGCGGTGAACGGGATGAGAATCGCGGCGATCACTCTGCGCAGATGCTGTGAGACGGGGGTCGCGGGGCCATGGCTGTGACTGTGGGAATGGCCGTGTCCGCCGCCGGATCCGCCTCTGCCACCTCCGGGGTGCCCGTGCCTGTGCCCGTCTCCATGGCCGTGGTTGTCGCCCGGGCCATGGCTGTGGGGCGGCTCGGAAGGCGGGGGTGGAGGGGGATACCGCGTCGTGGTCACCGCCGAATCATTGCAAGAACGAGCGGGGCCCACTGTTCAGTGCGCCACATCAGACGCTAGCGTGGGGGGACCTTTGCACACGCGGGAGCTCGGAGCACCGGGCTGAGAGGGCGCTGACCTCCGCACACGCGATGTTTCACGTGAAACATCGGCGGGCGGACACCGCTGCGTCGACCGCTGAACCTGTTACCGGGTAATGCCGGCGTAGGGAGTAGGTTTCATGACCCACAAGGACGCGCGCACGCCTGTCTCCGTTCAGGGCGAACAGCCCCAGGAGGCAGGGAAGTCCATCGGCTGGCACAAGGCGTATGTCGGGGGCTTGCGCCCCGACCTGCGGGTGCCGGTCCGTCAGGTGCACCTCACCAACGGGCAGTCGGTCACCCTGTACGACACCTCTGGCCCGTACACGGATCCACTCGTCGAGACCGACGTCCGCAGGGGCCTGGCGCCGCTGCGGGAGAACTGGATCATCACCCGCGACGACACCGAGGAGTACGCGGGCCGTCCCGTCCGCCCCGAGGACGACGGGATCAAGCACACCTCGCCGCGTGGCGGGCTGCGCAACCTCGACGCGGTGTTCCCGGGGAGGCCGCGCCAGCCGCGCCGGGGCCGCGACGGCAATGCGGTGACGCAGCTCGCGTACGCACGCCGTGGGGAGATCACGCCCGAGATGGAATTCGTGGCGATCAGGGAGAACGTTTCCCCGGAGGTGGTACGCGAGGAGATCGCGGCGGGCCGTGCGGTCCTCCCGGCCAACGTCAACCACCCGGAGATCGAGCCGATGATCATCGGCAAGCGATTCCTGGTGAAGGTCAACGCCAACATCGGCAACTCGGCGGTGACGTCCTCCATCGAGGAGGAGGTCGAGAAGATGACCTGGGCGACCCGCTGGGGTGCCGACACCGTCATGGACCTCTCCACCGGGCGCAACATCCACACCACGCGTGAGTGGGTGCTGCGCAACTCCCCCGTCCCGATCGGCACGGTGCCGCTCTACCAGGCCCTAGAGAAGGTCGACGGGAAGGCCGAGGAGCTGACCTGGGAGATCTACAAGGACACGGTCATCGAGCAGGCCGAGCAGGGCGTGGACTACATGACGGTGCACGCGGGCGTGCGCCTGCCGTATGTGCCGCTGACCGCGAACCGCAAGACCGGCATCGTGTCTCGGGGCGGGTCGATCATGGCTGCGTGGTGCCTCGCGCATCACAAGGAGTCGTTCCTGTACGAGAACTTCGAGGAACTCTGCGAGATCCTCGCGGCGTACGACGTCACCTACTCGCTGGGCGACGGCCTGCGGCCCGGTTCGATCGCGGACGCCAACGACGAGGCACAGTTCGCGGAACTCCGAACCCTCGGGGAACTCAACCGCATCGCCAGGCGTTTCAACGTACAGACCATGATCGAGGGCCCGGGCCACGTCCCGATGCACAAGATCAAGGAGAACATCGACCTTCAGCAGGAGATCTGCGATGAAGCTCCGTTCTATACGCTCGGGCCGCTGACGACGGACGTCGCTCCGGCGTACGACCACATCACCTCCGGCATCGGTGCCGCGATGATCGCCTGGTGGGGCACGGCCATGCTCTGCTA
>CBFHCJ010000105.1:0-13219 GCA_965654005.1 uncultured Streptomyces sp.
GATGCCGTCGGCCAGGACCCCTGGTCGACGGCATCACGGCCACTGCGACTCCGCTGGTTCTCGCCTCAGACCGCCGGGGCCGGATAGGTGGGGTACTCCACCCCGGAGACGTGCTGGACGACGCGGATGACCTGGCAGGAGTAGCCGAACTCGTTGTCGTACCACAGGTAGAGGATCGCGTTGTCCCCCTCGACCTTGGTGGCCCCGGCGTCGACGATCGACGCGTGGCGCGAGCCGATGAAGTCGCTCGAGACCGCGTCGGGGGCGGTGATGAAGTCGATCTGGCGCTTGAGCGGCGAGGCCAGCGACACGTTGCGAAGGTAGTCGAGGACCTCCTCGCGGTTGGTCTCCCGCGCGAGCTGCAGGTTGAGTATCGCGATCGAGACGTCCGGCACCGGAACGCGGATCGAGCTGCCGGTGATCTTCGCCTTGAGACCGGGCATCGCCTTCTTGACGGCGGAGGCGGCGCCGGTCTCGGTGATGACCATGTTCAGCGGCGCCGAACGGCCGCGTCGCTCGGACTTGTGGTAATTGTCCAGCAGGTTCTGGTCGTTGGTGAACGAGTGGACGGTCTCCACGTGGCCGCGCAGGACGCCGTACTCGTCCTCCATCGCCTTAAGCGGCGGGACGATCGCATTGGTGGTGCAGGACGCGCAGGACAGGATCTGCTCGTCCGGCTTGATCGTGTGGTGGTTGACACCGTGGACGATGTTGGGGACGTCGCCCTTGCCCGGGGCGGTGAGGACCACCTTGTCGATGCCGGGGCGCAGGTGCTTCGACAGGCCCTCGCGGTCGCGCCACTTGCCGGTGTTGTCGATGAGGATGGCGTTCTTGATGCCGTACGCCGTGTAGTCCACCGAGGTCGGGTCGTCGGCGTAGATCACCTTGATCTCGTTGCCGTTGGCGGTGATCGTGCTGTTCGCCTCGTCGACGGTGATCGTGCCCTGGAACTGGCCGTGGATGGAGTCACGGCGCAGCAGCGAGGCGCGCTTGACGAGATCCTCGGCGGCCCGGCCGCCACCCCCGCGGACGACGATGGCACGCAGCCGCAGGCCGTTGCCGGAGCCGGACTTCTCGATGAGCAGGCGGGCGACGAGGCGGCCGATGCGGCCGAATCCGTAGAGGACGACGTCGCGCCCCTGGGAGCCCTCGATCTTGTTGGCGCCCGTGGCGCCGGCGACGGCCTCGGCGGTGAAGTCCGCAACGGACAGACCGCGGTTGTCGGCCCTGTACGTCGCGGCGAGCATGCCGATGTCGATCTGGGAAGGGCCGAGATCGAGAGTGGTGAGGGCCTGGAGGAACGGCAGCGTCTCGGTTACCGAGAGTTCCTCACCGGCGATCTGGCGGGCGAATCGGTGGGTCTTGAGGATGCTGACGACCGACTTGTTCACCAAGGAGCGGCTGTGGAGCAGGACCGTGACGTCCCGCTCCCGATGCAGCTTCCCGATGATCGGGATCATCGACTCAGCGATCTCCTCGCGGTTCTTCCAGTTGGTGAATGAGTCCTCGTTGACAGTCACAGATTCATCTTTCGAGCTAGACGGCGCTCACATGCTACCCCCCTGCTATTTTCATCCTTCACGCGGTACCACTTGAGCGAGCGCCGTGACCGGGCGGGGCCGAGCCCTGTCAAGACCGTGCTGGTCGCAGTGGGGGAGTCATCGGTCCTGTAAGCTCGGCCACACCAGCACCGAGGCAGCCCGGGTGGCCCCCGCGCCGAATGCCGCCAGGACGTCGTACATGCGGCACATCTCCCGTAACGACGATCCCGTGGTCGCACTGCGTCGTTCGGCCGCAGGGCCGAATAGCTGTTCCGACTCGGCTCCGCGTACCTTCGGGACCATGGCTGGCGAGTGCTTCAGGCGTCCACAGCTCGCCCGGATTTACGACGTGCTCGACCCAGATCGCAGCGACCTCGACGCGTACGTCCGCACGGCACAGGAGCTCGGCGCACGCCGAGTGCTCGACATCGGCTGTGGGACCGGGGTTTTCGCTCTCCTACTGGCTGATCGCGGAATCGACGTCGTAGGCGTCGATCCCGCCGAGGCGTCCATCGATGTGGCCCGGGGCAAGCCGGGTAGTGAGCGGGTGCGTTGGATCTGCGGTGATGCGACGGGGCTCCCTCCGTTGCAGGTCGACCTGGCGACCATGACGGCGAACGTCGCCCAGGAAGTCGTCGATCCACAGGCGTGGCAGCGGACGCTGCGCGGGGTTTACGAAGCATTGCGACCCGGCGGACATCTGGTGTTCGAGACCCGGGATCCGGCCAGGCGCGCCTGGGAGGAGTGGAACCGCGAGGCTTCGTACAGTGTGACGGAGATCCCCGGCGTCGGCGCCGTCGAGAGCTGGGTCCAGTTGGTCGAGGTGAGTTGGCCGCTGGTGACGTTCCGGTGGACCTACGTCTTCGCTGCGGATGGGCAGGTGCTGACGTCGGGCTCGACGTTGCTTTTCCGCGAGCGGCGGGAGGTCGAGGCGGAACTGGTCGCGCAGGGGTATGTGGTGGACGACGTACGCGGCGCTCCTGACCGTCCGGGCCGGGAGTTCGTCTTCGAGGCACGACGTCCGCTGTAGCGGCCTTCAGCCGCGGCCGGCCCGGCCCTGCATCGCTTCCACCAGCCGCCCGAGTGCCTCGAGGACCCACTCCCGGTCCTCGCCGAGGTCTGCCAGCAACTGCACCTCGGCGGCGAGTTGGCGGGGGAAGAGATCGTCGACGGCCTTCGCGCCGGCCGGAGTGATGGTGACCAGGGCGGCGCGCCGGTCGGCGGGATTGGGGGTGCGGGAGATGAAACCGCGCCTCTCCAGCTTGCCGAGGGTCTTGCTCACGCCCGCGCGGGACATGCCCAGCCGCTCCGCGAGGCCACGGGCGATGACCGGCTCGGTGGCGTGGCGCAGGGGGATGAGCATGTCGACCTCCGGTGCGGTGAGGGGTGCGCCCGCGTAAAGGGGTTCGACGGCACGGTCAAGGAGAGCGGTGGCGTGCTTGAGCAGGCCCACCAACTCCATGGGGGAGGTGTCGAGGCCGGGGTTGTTCTGGGCCCATTGGGCTCGGACGTCGGTGCGGGAGGAGGGCATGCGGCTCGCCTTCTTGCTTCACCCTTAATGGTTAACCAGCGAACTATCGGTTACTGTTGTTGGCATGCTATCGCCATCCCCGTCCGCTCCCACAGCCGCGCACACCGCCGCGGCCGATTCCCCCACCCCCTCCGCTCCCGCCCGGCGGAGCGCCTTGGCCCTCGTGGCCGTCCTCGGTGCCCTGACCGCGGTCGCCCCGCTCGCGACCGACATGTCCGTTCCCGGCTTCCCCGCGATGGGGGCCGCGCTCGGGGCGAGCCGTTCGGCTGTACAGCTGACCATGACCGCGTTCCTCGCCGGACTCGTCGTCGGACAGTTGCTGATCGGGCCGATCAGTGACAGCCTCGGCCGGCGCCGGCTGCTCATCGGCGGGGCAACCGGCTTCGCCGTATTCTCCGTCGTCTGCGCGATCGCCCCGAACGTGGCCGTGCTGACCGGCGCCCGCCTCCTGCAGGGCGTTACCGGCGCGGCCGGCATGGTCCTGGCGCGCGCCGTGCTCACCGATCGTTTCCAAGGCACCGAACTGCCCCGCTACTTCGCTTTCCTCTCCCAGATCATGGGGATCGCGCCGATCGCCGCCCCCGTGCTCGGAGGGGCGATCCTGTCCGTTTCCACCTGGCGCGAGGTGTTCGTGGTCCTGGCCGTCATAGGTGTGCTTCTGCTGCTCGGCGTGGTGCGAGGCGTACCGGAGTCGCTGCCGCCCGAGCGGCGCCACAGCGGCGGGGTGGCCAGCACCTTCCGCGCGATGGGATCACTGCTCGGACGCCGCACGTTCATGGGGTACGTCCTCGTCCTCGCCCTGGCCGGGGCGGCGCTGTTCGCCTACATCGGCGGATCGAGCTTCGTCTTCGAGAACCTGCACGGGATGTCGTCGACGACGTACTCCCTCATCTTCGCGACCAACGCGGTCGGCATGCTCACAGCCGGGGCGGTCTTCTCCCGCCTGGCCGGGCGCGTCCGGCTGAACACGCTGCTCACCTGCGGCGTAGTCGTCGCGGGGCTCGGCGCGCTGGCCCAGGTCGTGTTCGTCGAGTTCGTGGGCGAGACCCTCGCGGGCACCTGGGCCACGCTGTTCGTGACCGTGGGCGGCATCGGCCTGATCTTCCCGGCGGCGATGAGCATCGGCCAGGCCCTGGCCCCCAGCACCCCGGGCGCCGCCTCCGCCCTCCTCGGTGGCCTCGAGTTCCTCTTCGGCGCGCTCGCCTCGCCGCTGGTCGGGCTGTTCGGCGAGGACAGCTCCCTCCCGATGGCACTCATCATGCTGATCGCCGTGGCGTCGGCAGGCCTCGCGCTCGTCGGGCTTGCGCGCCCATGGCAGGGGCAGGGCGAACCACACACTCGCCCTGTCGGGGGAAGCCCTGTCAACGGCGGGTCCTCTTCATAGCCCGACGGATGCGCACCTTGATCTCTTGCGTGACGCACGCCCCATGCCCACGTCGGAGCGTCGTACGTCGTCGGTGCTGCGGCGACTGATGAGCCCGAACAGCGACCCTGGAGGGGATCGACCCGGACCGGGAAAGTGCCTGGTCGGCCAATCGACCGGATGGTGCCGCTGATGAAGGTCGTGTCGTGAGAAGCGGTGGAAGATGCGGACCTTGCGGAACTCGCCCAACTCGCCGACGCCGGCAAGCTCGGCGTCCACGTCGAGCGTTCCCTGCCGCTGGCCGAGGCCGCTGAGGCGTACCGCCTCAGCCAGAGCGGGCGGACCTGCGGCAAGATCGTGCTCGAGGCCGGCTGATCCGCCTCGGCTCGATCACCACGCCTCGCGGGAAGAGGGGCGGCCGTAGCGAGAGCAGGCGAGACCCTCAGTCGTCCACTGCGACCACGAGCCAAGGGCGGTCAACGCGCTCTGTCACTCGAGGCGGCGGCAGCTGCGCGGCCGACTTGTTCGCCCGTGTCTGCTTCGAGCCGGTCGACGACGAGTATCGCCACATCGTCCGCCAGGCAGCCCTCGGTGTGGCGGATCAATCCCTGGTGCAGTTGTTCCAGGAGTTCCGGCGGGGTGCAGGAGGCCGCCGTCGCCATGGCCTCGGGCAGGGGGAAGAAGTCGTTGTCAGGGTTGCGGGCCTCGATCACGCCGTCGGTGTGCAGCAGCAGACGGTCACCCGGGGTGAACGGATAGCTGTCCGCCTCGGCGGGGACACCAACGATGAGGTCTTCCAGGCCCAGGGGTGGCAGTGGCGAGGTGGGCATCAGGGCCTGAATCTTGCCCTGGCGCAGCACCAGCGGAGGCGGATGGCCACGATTGACAACCTGGACTTCGAATGAGTCCGACACCTGAGCCACGAGCGCGGTGGCGAAATCCTCCGCCTGATCTTCCTCCTTGTCCTGCTCGACCATACTCGGCACGTCGTGCGACCGGCGCAGCGCAGCGGCGCAGTGGTTCATCACCTCCACCAGTCGATCCTCATAGTGCGCGGCCTCCCGGAACGCCCCCAGCACCGCCGCGGCCTCGCGCACAGCAGGTAGCCCCTTGCCGCGGACGTCCCCGATGATCATGCGTACCCCGTACTGGGTGGGAACAGCCTCGTAGAGATCGCCGCCGATTTGCGCCCCCGTCTCCGCCGCGAGGTACATGCTGGCCATCTGCACCGGACCGAGCCGGGCCGGCACTGGTCGCAGCAGAACTCGTTGTGCTGCCACGGCGACCCGGCGTACCTGGTTGAGCTCGCTCTGGCTGCGCCTGCGCACAGCCTTACTCATGGTGACACTGGCCACTGACACCACGAGGGCGGCCAGGAGGTTGCTGTAGACCTGGCCGCCCCAGCTCTGGTGCAGGGCGGCCGTGATCACAGTGACCGCCACAGCTCCAGTCGCTGCCGAAAGGGTGCCTTTCGGGCCCATCGTCAGCGAAGCCAATGCCGGCATCGCGGCGAGGATGGGGCCGGTAGAGATGGCGTGTGCGGGCGAGAGCTCGATGCCCAGCGCGAACAGCACGATCATGAACGGCACACACTGCGCGAACCTGAAGAGGGCCCGGCTGTGACCGCTTGCTGCTGGTGGGCCAGATGAGCGGAAGAGCGACCGCATGGCTACAGCCTGCCTCTCCGAAGCTGAGCGTTCCACTCAGCTCGTCGCGTTCTCGCAGGGCGTCCGGCGGGACCGCAAACCGGCCGCTGGTGCCGGCTGCGCGGCGATGGCGGGCCCTGCCCGTGATAATCACAATGAAGCGCGCCGACCTCCGAGAGCGCGACCTGGGCGGCGAGCGACCGGCGGCCTCTTTGGCCACTGGCTGGTGCAGAGGGTGCTGGGACAGCCTCTCGCAGTCGCAGTCGCAGTCGCAGTCGCAATCGCCGTCGCCGTCGCGGGCGTTTCGGAAGGCGGACGGGAGTCCGCCGATGCTCGGTCCCGCTGTGGGTGTCGTTCCGAGACGTCCCGGAGAAGGAAGTGCCGGAACCGATCCGGGTGCGGGAGTGCCTGGACGCGGTACCGGAGGCATGCGCGGCCACGCTGGAGGTGCCGGGCATGACGTCCGGGGCGCCCGCCGCGGGATCGGACCGAGCACCGAGCACCGAGCATCACGCATCCTTCCGGCCGAAAAGCCTTCCGAACTGCTGCCGGACGATCTAGCCTGCTGGCCGGTGCTCTGAGCCGGGGCGGACGGCTCGGGCGAAGCTTCTGAGCCGACGCGACACTTCGCGCGTGCTCCACGACAATCGGGTGGGGAAGACAGTGGTTCGCCGATCACGAGCCTGGATCGTTATCGCCATGCTCATGACCCTTCTGCCCCTCGCCGCTTGCGGATCAGGGCACACCTCCACGGCCCGTGCCGCATCACACCAGACCGGCATGTCCGTTGCCCATGGCAAGCCGCTGAGCAAGGCGGACCTGGAACGGGCGGTCATCACGGGCACGGACCTCGACGGCTACGAGGTCCATCCGGCACTGGCGAGTACCAAAGCGTCCCGCAGGACGGCGGATCCCGCCGCATGCGCACCTGTCGTTCATGCGCTGGGCACGGGCAGCGCCTATACCGCCACCGCCCGCCTCGCCCGGATGATCTTTCCGAAGAAGCCCGGCTCCGGAGTCACCATGAGCCTGTCGTCATACCGCGCCGAAGACGCCGCGCGGGTGATCGGTGCGGTCCGCGCTGCCGCCAAGAGGTGCAAGACCTTCAAGGACGTTCAGGTGGACTTCGGCTACGAAGCGCTCGCACTCCAACCGGACCCCGGCTATGGCGATGAATCCGTCTCCCTGCGGCTCACGCAGCTCGCAGCGGACACCGAGGACGAGGAGCCCATCAGGGTTCCCTGTGCGGTGGTGGCCGTTCGACAAGGGGCGACGGTCGCCATGTTCTACACCTTCAACAATCCGAGCCGGCCAGGGGGCAAGGCACCGGCTGTCGTACCGGACGCCGTCATCAGAGCCCAACTTGACAAACTGAACAAGCTGGACAAGTCAAAGTGACCTCGGCAAAACCACACCACACCGTGTGCCAGGGAGCCACCGTCCTGCCGCTGCAACGGGAGCCGCGTTCGGCGCGGCTGCCGCGGGGCGGCGGGAAGCGAGACAGCGGCTGACGCGGCGAGGGCGAGGGCGAGTGCGCTCGCGGCGAGCGGGTTGTGGGGGTCGGTCTCACACTGAACTCCTTTGCCGCGGCCGGGGTTCCGGCCTGCTCGGTGGCCGCCGCCCTGCATGGGTGCGCCGGTGGCGCGCCGTGGGATGCGCAGCGACACCAGCCGTGGTAAGCCCTCCGTCGCCCCGGGCACCCGCCATCCGGGACAGGGCGTCTATGCGGCGAGTTCCTTGGTGGTGCGGTCCAGCATGAACACCGAGGATTCGTGGGCACGTTCCTCCCAGGCGAAGACGCGGGCCGTGGCGACGCCGTCGAAGTTCAGCTCGCGCAGGGTGCCGAAGAAGGTGTCCCAGTCGACCTCGCCCTGGCCGATGTCGAGGTGCTGGTGGATACGTGCCGGGGTGCCGGGCGGGTTGAGGATGTACCGCAGGCCGGAGGACCCCTTGTGGTTGAAGGAGTCGGCGATGTGCACGTGCTGGAGCTTGTCGCCCGCGTAGCGCATCATCGCCGCGATGTCCGCCGCCGGGTCGGCGCCGGACAGGTGGAAGGAGTGCGGGGCGCAGTAGAGGTAGTTCACCCAGGGCTTGTTGACGGCGTGGACGAGGTCGACCGCGGGGGTGTTATCCTCGCAGAAGTCGTCCGGGTGCGCCTCCAGGTTGAGGGCGATGCCCTCGCGCTCGAACAGCGGCAGCAGTTCCTCCAGCGACTGCCAGAAGGCGGCCTCACTCTCGGCGGCGCGTTCGGGGCGGCCGTTGAACTCCGAGTTCATCAGCGGGCATTCGAAGTCGGCCGTGATCTCGATCATGCGCTTCCAGTAGCGGACGGCGGCTTGCCGCTCGGTCTCGTCGGGCGAGGACCACTTGTACAGCGGGAGGATCGAGGACAGTTGGACGCCATGGGTCCGCAGCGACCGCTTCAGCTCGGCGATGCGCTCGTCGTCCGCTCGCGGGTGCAGGAAAAACGGCATGAAGTCGTCGCGAGGTGACAACTCGATTTATTCGTAGCCGAGTTCGGCGACCGTGCGCACCATGTCGTCGAGCGGCAGGGCGCGGAACATATACGGGTCGAGGGCGATCTTCACGCGGTGCCTCCGTAGAAGGCGGGGCGGGGCTTCATGTCGACGATGACGACGGTGCCGTCGGAGTCCAGGGAGCGGACGGTGCGTCCGTGATGACGGTGGCGGCGTAGCCGTCCCAGGCAGTGGGGCCGGTGCGCTCGGTATCTGCCGCGATGGCGTTGATCCACTCGCGGAACTCGGTGTCGAAGGCGTCCGCGAACCGGCCCTTCCAGTCCTGTAGGACGGCGGTGCTGTCCGGCGGTACGGACGCCGGCGGCGACTGGATCGGGCAGGCGGACCAGGCCGTTTTCGCCTACGGTCTCGCACTGGATGTCGTACCCGTATTGGCAGTTGACGAAGACTTCGAGGTCGATGCGCACGCCGTTCGCCGTGTCGAAGTACATGATCTGGGGGTCTTTGAGGTGCTTGAACCGCTTGCTGGTGGCGCGCGGGGTGACCATTTGGGCGGAGACGATCTCGTCGTCGAGCAGCCAGCGCAGGACGTCGATCTCGTGCACGGCGGTGTCCATCATGAACAACTCGGCATCGAGGTTGGCAAGTTCCGAGACGACGTCGGCGGGGTTGGGCACGCCGGCGGGCGGTGAGACGCACACGCCCAGTTTGACGGCCTCGCCGAAGGACAGGTTCTCAGCGGTGACTTGCGCGAGGATTTCCGGGTCCATCTGCTTGATGTGGACGTAGCCGACGCGTTCGCCGAAGCGGCGGATGAGGTCGAGGTTGTCGCCGCCGCCGTAGGCGACGTGGCCGGTGTCCAGGCAGAGGTTGGTATAGCGGCTGTCGGACTCGTTGAGCAGCCGTTCGACCTCCGGCTGGGTCTGGATGTGGCTGTCGGCGTGCGGGTGGATCACCAGGCGTACGGCGTAGTCGTCGAGGAGGAGTTTGCCGAGGCGGTCGGCGGCGCGGCCGAAGCCGGCCCACTGCTGGGCGGTCAGCTCGGGGGGCTCGGTGTAGGCGCCGGTCTTCTCGTCCCGGTACATGGGCGGGATGAGGACGAGGTGGTGGGCGCCCACGGTGGCGGTCAGCTCGGCGACCTGGCGGGCGTGGGTGAGCATGTCGTCCCAGGCTTCGGGGGGGTGCAGGGCGCCGAACGCGGTGCCGCCGGAGACCTGCAGACCGCGGGCTGCCAGTTCTTCCTTCAGGTGCTGCGGGTCGGTGGGGAGGTAGCCGTAGGGGCCCAGTTCCACCCATGTGTAGCCGGCCTGCGCCAGTTCGTCGAGGAAGCGGGTGTAGGGGACCTGGTGTTCGTCCTCGGGGAACCAGATGCCCCAGGAGTCGGGGGCGGAGCCGAGGCAGAGGTTGCCTGCGGTGGTGCGGAGCGGGGATGGCAATCAGGCTCCTCGGCGTCGTCGTGATCGGTATCGCCCGGTGGCGGCGGGGAGGTCGGGCTCCCCGGCTCGTGGGCGGCCGGTTGGACATCGAGCGGCACGCGGATCCTTGCCGCACGCCCTCGTACCTGATCGGGTACCGAGCTGTGCGCGCGACAGACGCGACAGACGCGACGGGCTGCAGGCGCGACTGGAGGGGCGAAGCGACGTGGGGACATGCTGGTCGTCGCCGCCTTCTCACTGGTCATCTACTACTGGGCCCGGGCCGTCGCCCTGCGCCCCGAGGAGATTCAGCGCAGCATCGACGAGGTCGTGGTCGCGGATGTGGACGCGCACTGACCCCCGTCGGTTGAGCAAACGGTGTCAGGTCAGCCACGGCAACCGAGCCATGGCTGACGGGACACCGTCATCGTCGGCCCGTACCGCGACGTGATCCCAAGGCTGCCCGCTCAGGGGCGCCGCCAGTCGTCACTGGTCAGGTGTGACCCGGCCATCGGGCCCATCCGCAGCATGCCGCCGTCCACGCTCCAGGACGCCCCGGTGACGTACGAGGCATCGGGGCCGACGAGGAAGGCGATCACGGCCGCGACCTCGCGGGCGTCGCCGGGACGCCCGAGCGGGACGCCGGGGCGTGACTCGCCATGCACGTCCGTGTCCTCTTGGCCGGTCATGGGTGTGGCGATCTCGCCGGGCGCCACGGCGTTGACGGTGATGCCGTGCTCGGCCAGCTCCAGGGCCATGACCTGGGTGAGCAGGCCGAGGCCGCCCTTGGCCGCGCAATAGGGGGCGGCACCCACGCGAGGCTGGTGCTCGTGCACGGAGGTCATATTGACGATCCGACCGCCGTCGCCCTGCCGGATCATCCGCCGGGCCGCGCGCTGCCCGCACAGGA
Source organism: uncultured Streptomyces sp. (assembly GCA_965654005.1). Lineage (GTDB taxonomy): Bacteria > Actinomycetota > Actinomycetes > Streptomycetales > Streptomycetaceae > Streptomyces. The sequence goes on from CBFHCJ010000105.1 coordinate 10,884, forward strand.
ACGGACCGAGCAGATCGACGTCCAGGACTTGGCGCACGTCCTCCCACTCCAGGCCGAGGAACGGCGTGGACGTGCCCGTACCGGCGTTGTTGACCAGGACGTCGAGGCGGCCGAGTTCGTCGCAGAGTTCGTCGACCGTGTCCGTGGCGGCGGGCAGCCGGGTGAGGTCCATCTGGCCCACGGTGGCCCGGCGTCCCTTGCTGCGGACCTCCTCAGCGGTCTCCTCGGCGCCCTTGTGGTCGCTGTGCCAGGTGATGCCGATGTCCATCCCCGCCTCAGCGAGACGGACGGCGGTGGCGCGGCCGATGCCGGAGCCGGCGCCGGTGATCACGGCCACCTTGGACGCGGAAGGTGCGGAGTCGGACATGACGGGCTTCCCGGTGGGCGGATGTTCTCGGACCAGACATCGCAGTACCCGGAGGCGTACCGGGCAAACCGGCTCTATGCCCTGGCCGTGGACGCACCCGGAAGATCGTGCCGGCCGCGCCCCCGGCACCATCTTCCGTGCAGTGGCGAAGGGGGCGCGGCGGAGCTCAGACCGCCGCGGGCTCTGGAAGGCGGAGGTGGCGAGGGCCCTCTCATCGACGCAGGTATGGCCTGGTCGATCCTGCTCGCTTTGGCTCTGTTCGCAGGACCACGGCCGCGACAGGGTGAGAGGACCTTGAACCCTTGCGGAGGTCTCCTTGAGCATCGCGTTCCTGCTGACCACCCTGGTCGTGGTGGTCACCCCCGGCACCGGCGTGGTGTACACCCTCAGAGCCGGGCTGTCCCACGGCCGCCGGGCGAGCGTGGTCGCCGCGTTCGGCTGCACTCTCGGCATCGTGCCGCATCTGGTGGCGACGATCACCGGCCTCGCTGCGCTGCTGCACGCCAGCGCTGTCGCGTACGAGACGGTGAAGTACCTCGGTGTCGGCTACCTGCTGTACATGGCGTGGTCGGCACTGCGCGACAAGGAGGGGATGGCGGTCCAGGAGGAGGCCGAGACGCGGCCGGCGGCCCACACGATCGCCTCCGGGGTGCTGGTCAACCTGCTCAACCCGAAGCTCACGATGTTCTTCGTCGCGTTCCTGCCGCAGTTCGTCCCCGGCGGCGAGTCCGGCTCCCTCGGCGCGACGCTCCGGCTCAGCGCTGTCTTCATGGCGTTGACCTTCGCGGTCTTCGCCATGTACGGGATGTGTGCCGCCGCCGTGCGTGACCACGTGCTGGCCCGGCCCAAGGTGATGACCGGGATCCGCCGGGTGTTCGCCGCCTGTTTCGTGTGCCTGAGCGCACGGCTGGCGGTGGCGTGAGCATGCGCTTCCGGCACGCGGAATCCATCTGGTCCCGCTATCCCGAGCTCACTGCCGGCGCCCTGTACGCCACCGGCGTCGATGCCGACGCCGACGTCGGCCCGCGCGCCGCCGCGTACACGGCCAGTGCCGCGGCTCGGCTGGCCGGTGCCCCCGAGAGCACGTTCCCAGAAGTGTTGGCCTGGCGACGGGCCTTTTCCCGCATGAGCCTCAAGCCGACGCAGTACCGGTGTGCCTCGGAATCGCTGCTGCGCCGGCTGAGGAAGGAGGGGGCACTGCCGCGCATCCATCCTGTGGTGGACCTGTGCAACGCGATCTCGGTCGCCTACGCGGTCCCGGTCGCGGTTCTCGACGCCGAGCGCATCATCGGCCCGCTGCTCGAGGTGCGCCACGCCCACGGTGACGAGCACTACACGACCTTCGGAGGCGACACCGAGCACCCCGCACCCGGGGAGGTGACCTTCGTCGATTCCGCCGGACGGGCGCACGCCCGCCGCTGGACCCACCGGCAGAGCGGCCATTCGGCGGTCGGCGAGCACACCGGTCGGATCCTCGTGGTGGCGGAGGCCCAGCACGACGGCGCCGCAGAGATCATGCCGGAGCTTTTGAAGACGGTCGCCGAGGAACTGGCCGCGCACTGGTCGGCCAATACCGAGACAGCCGTCCTCACCCCATCTGCACCGGAGTTCGCCTTCGACGTCCAGTGGCCGGGTGCAGTGGAGCCGCTGCAGCGCATGGCACCATGAGCACGGTGAACGAGGGGGAAGGGGCTGCGGGCGGGGACGCCGTCCTGCCCACCGCAACAACCGCGTCGGCGAGAGGCGATTTTCCGCCCCACGGCTCCGACTTCCTGCAGCTCGACATCGGGGACGCGCCCGTCGGCGGCAAGGCGGACTGGCTGGCCCGGCGGCTGCGGCAGGCGATGACCGACGGCCGCCTGGCGGTGGGCAGCAGGCTGCCGCCCACGCGGGTGCTCGCAGCCGAACTCCGGGTTTCCCGCGGGGTGGTGATCGAGGCGTACCGGCGACTCGCCGAGGAGGGCCACCT
>CBFHCJ010000106.1:0-13216 GCA_965654005.1 uncultured Streptomyces sp.
TGGTGGGCCGGGTGGTGACCATCGTGATGTCGGCGATCGAGCCCACCGGGACGGGGACCCGGATCGCCACCCCGTCGAAACGCCCGGCCAGTTCGGGAAGCGCCCGCGTGGTGGCCAGTGCCGCTCCCGTGGTCGCGGGAACCATGTTGACTCCCGCGGCGCGGCCGCGCCGGACGTCCTTGCTCGGGCCGTCGATGAGCCGCTGGCCAGCGGTGTAGGCGTGAACGGTGGACATGATCGCCCGCTCGATGCCGATCCGTCGGCCAAGCACCTCGACCACCGGGGTGATGCAGTTGGTGGTGCAGCTCGCGCAGGAGACGACCTGCAGGCCGTCCGGTGCCTGGTTGACGCCGTGCACCACGGTGGCCACCGTCTCGGTCCGGGCCGGCGCCGAGAGGATGACGAAGCGTGCCCCGGCCTGAAGGTGGCGCCGCAACTCCTCCTCGTGACGGAACATCCCGGTGCACTCGAAAACGAGGTCGATGCCGAGGTCCCGCCACGGCAATGTGGCCGGATCACGTGCGCCGTAGACCGGTACCCGGCGTCCGTCGATGACCAGCGCGTCACCGTCGGCCGCGACCGGTTTGCCGTAGCGGCCGTAGACGCTGTCGTGGGCCAGCAGGTAGGCCAGGTCGTCCACCCCGATGAGGTCGTTGACCGCGGCCACCTCCACACCCTTGACGTCCTGCAGGATCTTCAGCGCGGCCCGTCCGATGCGCCCGAGCCCATTGATGGCGACTTTCGGCATCCCGGACGTCCCTTCCGTACTCATTGAAGATCCTCTGTCCGTCTTATCACCGGATGGACCTTCCCGGCAGGCGGATTTACGCCATCCGGCACATGCGTACGCAGAGTGCGAGAGCATCCTGGCGGAACGGGGCGAACGGGCGGCGCGGCGGGTCGCCGAGCTGGGCGCCGTCCTCATACTGGATGTCGTCGGAGCCGAGCCATGCGGTCCGTGCTAGCGGCTGCGCGGCACTACGACGTGGCGTGGCTCCAGGCTGCCCGCAGCCGCTTCGGCCAGTCGGCCAGTTAGTTGGTGGGTCATGTAGGAGTTCGCGTCGACGGCGGTGGCCCTGGCCTCCGCACGTCGCAGCAGATGTCGTAGCCTCAGCGCCACGTGCATGTCGCTGTGCCCGCTGCCGACGATCAGGATTCGCTCCAGCCATCGCGTCTCCCAGCGGGCGCCGGTGAGTCATTCGGCAGAGGCAGGTGCATGCGGGACGGCGAACGCCTGCTTGTACAGGCGATGCGCCCATACTTGCAGGCCAAGACTGGCCTCCACATATTCGCGAGCGGCAGCTACCCCATCACCGGCGTGCTCCTTGAGCGCCATGGCGCGGCCGTGACGTTCTGCCACCTGCCCACGGACGATCTCGCACAGTATCCCGGACAGTTCGTCCGCGGAGCCGGTATCGAGGGCTTGCTCAGCGGCCGGGATCACCGGCCCGACATCGAGCCCGGCCGGCTTCAGCCCCGTGTAGGGAGCGCCTTCTGCGGCGCGGTGCACACGGACGACCGTCTCGAAGAACCAGCGGTCGGCCACTTCTTGTGCCTCCGTGCCGAGCGACCGCGCCTTTGCCGTGAGACTGAATGCCTCACGTACTTCTGGCTCCCCCCTTTCAGGCACGTAGGGGAGGACCTGATCAACATCCTTTGTTTCCAGCACCAGGCGGGCAGCCGTGACTACGGGACCGTCGAGAGAATCACAGTGCGGGGGCATAGCCGATCACCTCTTTCGCGGCTTACTAGCTCCATCATCGACCCGCCCCGGCGCGAGCGGGGAGGGCCGTTCGGACCCTGTCGGTGCAGGCCCGCCCCGACCGGTTCAGGCGGCTTGCCCGATGCAGGCGGTGGTCAGGTCCCGCTCGCGCAGCAGGGTGAAGTCCACGTCCGGCTTCGGGTCGTTTGCCTCGGGCGGGATGCCGAGTTCGTGCGTGGGCTCGCCCATTTGATGTGCTCGGTCAGGTGGGGCGAGATGTGCCAGGTCCTCTGTGTCGGTCTTCCACCCCTCCTCCAGCGATTGGCGGACGATCTCGGCGATGTCCAAGGCATTGTGGAAGATCAACAGGTCGTTTGTGAGAAGAGCGTTGAATTTCATCGCCTTTTCCTGCTCGAACAACAGGGGATGGCGCGGCCGACCTCGCGGAAGGCGGTGTAGGTGGCGTTCTTCTGTGACCCCGCGCGCAGTCACTTGAACAGCGCATCGCAAGTTCGGGGACGTGTTCGCACCGCCGTCGCTCTGTTGCCCGCAGGATGGCGTGATGCGCCCGTCGGGGGCAGGGTGGTGGGGAACGGGGGCTTCCGCCCGTTCGGCGCGGGAGCCGAGCCGCCTGTGAAGAGAGGCGCCCAGGGTGAGCACGCAAACACGCGACACCGGTACCGGCACGCGGTCGCCCGGGCGGGCACCGATCCGTGCGCGGACGCTGCGCCGGGACCGCTGGTGGGCCTACCCCGCGGCCACCTTCGCCGTGCTGGCTCTCTTCGTCGCCTACGCGACCTACGCGGCACTGGCGAACCGCGACTACTACGTCGACCCCTACCTTTCACCGTTCTACTCGCCGTGCCTGTCCACCCACTGCGGTGCGGTGCCCGGCTCGCACGGGGCGCCGCACCTGGGCTGGTTCGGCGGCTGGTGGATCATCACCCCGGCGGTGATCGTCCTGATCTTCCCGCTGGGATTCCGGCTGACCTGCTACTACTACCGCAAGGCGTACTACCGCTCCTGGTGGGCGGCCCCGCCCGCGTGCGCGGTGCCCGAGCCGCACCGCCGCTACAGCGGGGAGACCCGTTTCCCGCTGCTGCTGCAGAACATCCACCGGTACTTCTTCTACGCCGCCCTCGTCTTCAACGTCATCCTGACCTGGGACGCGGTGATCGCCTTCGACTTCCGCGGGCGGCTGGGCATGGGGCTGGGGAGCCTGGTTCTGGTCGTCAACGCCGTCCTGCTGTGGTTGTACACCCTTTCCTGCCACTCGTGTCGGCATGTGGTGGGCGGGCGGCTGAACAACTTCGGCAGACATCCGCTGCGCTACCGGGCCTGGACCTGGGTGTCGCGGCTCAACCCCTACCACGGCAACTTCGCCTGGGCGTCGCTGATCTGGGTGGGCCTCGCCGACCTCTATGTGCGGCTGGTGGCCGGCGGCACCATCCACGACCCCCGCTTCTTCTAAAGCCCACAGAAAGGCTGCTGACCATGGCGCGCGACCTGCTGCTGCGCATCTGGCGCGGCGACGCTGGCGGCGGGGACCTGGTGGACTACACCGTGCCGGTCGAGGACGGCGAAGTGGTCCTGGACGCCGTCCTGCGCACGCAGGCCACCCTGGCCGGGGACCTGGCGGTGCGCTGGAACTGCAAGGCGGGAAAGTGCGGCTCGTGCAGCGCCGAGATCGACGGCCGGCCGAAATTGATGTGCATGACGCGGCTGTCCACCCTGCCCCGCGATGCCGTCACCCTCACGCCGCTACGGACCTTCCCCGTCATCCGCGACCTGGTCACGGATGTCTCCTTCAACTACGCCACGGCGCAGCGTGTCCCGTCCTTCACCCCGCCGCCGGGCCTGCGCCCCGGTGCGTACCGGATGCGGCAACAGGAGGTCGAGCGCCCGCAGGAGTTCCGCAAGTGCATCGAATGCTGGCTGTGCCAGGACGTCTGCCACGTCATCCGCGACCACGAGGACAACAAGTCGGCCTTCGCCGGGCCGCGGTTCTTCATCCGCCACGCCGAACTCGACATGCACCCCCTCGACACGCTCGACCGGCGGCAGATGCTGCGCGAGCAGCACGGTCTGGGGCTTTGCAACATCACCAAGTGCTGCACCGAGGTCTGCCCCGCGGGCATCAAGATCACCGACAACGGGATCATCCCGATGAAGGAACGCGTCGTCGACCACCGCTACGACCCGCTTGGCCGCCTGATCCGCAGCTGGCGCCGCCGCCCGGGACGGGATACCGAACCACCCCCCACCTGATGCCGCGCGCTCACCTTCGCCATCGCCGCGATCCACAACTGGAACCGGCTCGCCGTGGGTTTGCGCGCCTCGGTCACCAGCCTGAACAGCCTCGACCTGCCCGTACCTCGCCCGCCCCCGCTGACCCCGCGTAAGGAGCCCTTGCCGTGCCGACCGACACGTTCGCCGCCCAAAAGACACTGAGCACCGCCGGATCCTCCTTCACGATCTTCCGGCTTGACGCGTTGCCCGATACAGCCCGGCTCCCGTACAGCCTGAAGGTGCTGCTGGAGAACCTGCTGCGCAACGAGGACGGCCGTACAGTGACAGCCGATCAGGTCACCGCCCTGGCCGGCTGGGACCCGGTCGCCGAGCCCGCCACGGAGATCCAGTTCACCCCGGCGCGGGTGCTGATGCAGGACTTTACCGGCGTGCCGTGCATCGTGGACCTGGTGGCGATGCGCGAGGCGATGGCCGCCCTGGGCGGCGACGCCTCCCGCATCGAACCGTCGCGGCCGGTGGAGCTGGTCATCGATCACTCGGTGATCGCCGACTACTACGGCGTCCCGGAGGCGTTCGACCGCAACGTCGCCCTGGAGTTCGAGCGCAACGCCGAGCGGTATCAGTTCCTGCGCTGGGGGCAGAACGCCTTCGCCGGCTTGCGGGTCGTCCCGCCGGGCACCGGCATCTGCCACCAGGTCAACCTCGAACACCTCTCCCGGGTGGTGTTCGACCAGGACGGCACCGCGTTCCCCGACACGCTGGTCGGCACCGACTCCCACACCCCGATGGTCAACGGGCTGGGTGTGCTCGGCTGGGGTGTGGGCGGCATCGAAGCCGAGGCGGCCATGCTCGGCCTGCCGCTGAGCATGCTCATCCCACGGGTCATCGGAGTGAAGCTGACCGGTGCGCTGCCCGAGGGCAGCACCGCCACCGACCTGGTCCTGACCATCGCCGAGAAACTACGGGCGCACGGCGTGGTCGGCACCTTCGTGGAGTTCTACGGCCCCGGCGTGGCCAACGTGCCCCTCGCCAACCGGGCCACCATCGGCAACATGAGCCCGGAGTACGGAGCCACCTGCGCGATCTTCCCCATCGACGCGGAGACCTTGTCGTACCTGCGTCTGACCGGCCGCAGCGCCGAGCAGGTAGCGCTGGTGGAGGCGTACGCCAAGGAGCAGGGTCTGTGGCACGACCCAGGGCATGAAGCCGCCTACTCCGAAACGCTGGAGGTGGATCTTTCGGCGGTGGTGCCCTCGATCGCCGGTCCCAAGCGCCCGCAGGACCGCATCGCCCTGGCCGACGCGCCGCGCGCCTTTAGCGCCGTGCTGGGCGGCTACGTCCGCTGTGACCCCGCCCCGGTCGGACTCGACGCGAGCAGCGCGGAATCCTTCCCCGCCTCCGACCCCGTCGCGGTGACCGGCAACCGCCCCGGCGACGCACCCGCCCACTACGAGACCGCTCCAGCCGCGGACGAACCGTCCCTGAACCCCACCTCCGTGACCCTGGAGGACGGCACGAGCGTCGAGATCGGCCACGGCTCGGTGGTCATCGCCGCGATCACCTCCTGCACGAACACCTCCAACCCGCAGGTCATGGTCGGCGCCGCCCTCCTCGCCAAGAAGGCCGTCGAACACGGGCTCAGGCCGAAGCCCTGGGTGAAGACCTCCCTCGCACCCGGCTCGAAGGTGGTCATGGACTACTTCGCGCGCGCCGGCCTCATCCCCTACCTGGACAAGCTCGGCTTCGACCTCGTCGGCTACGGCTGCACGACCTGCATCGGAAACTCCGGCCCGCTGATCGACGAAGTGGCACAGGCTGTGGACCAGCAGGACCTGGCGGTGGCCGCGGTGCTCTCCGGCAACCGCAACTTCGAAGGCCGCATCCACCCCCAGACCAAGCTCAACTACCTCGCCTCCCCGCCGCTGGTGGTCGCCTACGCACTGGCCGGATCAATGACCGTCGACCTCACCCACGATCCGCTCGGGACCGGCAGCGACGGCACGCCGGTGTTCCTGCACGACATCTGGCCCAGCCAGCAGGAAGTCCAGGACGTCATCGCCGCCTGCCTGCGCCCGGAGATGTTCACCCGGGACTACGCAGACGTCTTCACCGGCGGCGACCGCTGGCAGGCCCTGCCCACCCCGGAAGGCGAGCTCTTCGCCTGGGACCCCGACTCCACCTACGTGCGCCGCCCCCCGTACTTCGACGGCATGAGCCGCACGCCCCAGCCGCTCGAGGACATCGAGGACGCCCGCGTACTGGCCCTGCTCGGCGACTCGGTCACCACCGACCACATCTCACCCGCAGGCGCCATCAAGCGCGACTCCCCGGCCGGGCGCTACCTCACCGATCACGGCGTCGCACCGAAGGAGTTCAACTCGTACGGCTCCCGGCGCGGCAACCACGAGGTGATGATCCGTGGCACGTTCGCCAATATCCGGCTGCGCAACCTGCTCGCCCCCGGAACCGAGGGCGGCGTGACCCGCCACCTGCCCGACGGGGTGCAGGGCACCATCTTCGACGCCGCCATGCGTTACGCCGACGAGGGCGTACCGCTGCTCGTGATCGCCGGGAAGGAGTACGGCTCGGGCTCCTCGCGCGACTGGGCCGCCAAGGGCACCGCCCTGCTGGGCGTGGAGGCTGTGCTCGCCGAGTCGTACGAGCGTATCCACCGCTCCAACCTCATCGACCTGGGCGTCCTGCCCCTGCAATTCCAGCCGGGGCAGACCCGCGAATCCCTCGGACTGACCGGCGAGGAGACCTACACCATCCGCGGCCTGGCAGGCACCGAGGTCGAGGGGCTGCCGCGCGAGGTCACCGTCACCGCCGACGGCGGCGCCGGCACCATTCGCTTCACCGCGCGGGTACGCATCGACACTCCCACCGAGGCCGACTACTACCGCCACGGCGGCATCCTGCCCTACGCCCTGCGCACCCTCCTGCCCACCTGACCGCCTCCTCAGGCCCCGCTCGCCAAGGCGGGATGGCACGCCAGGAGGCCGAGCGCGTGCCTCTCACTGCGGCGGGCCGTCGGAGGCGGTGCGCAGGGCGAGCAGAGCTACATCGTCGTCGAACACCTGCCGGCTCCGGCTGATCAGAGCGTCACACAGCTCCTCCAGCGGGGCCGTGGCCAGGCGGGCGGCCTGCTCGGCCAGATCGTCCAGTCCGGTGTCGATGTCCTGGTCACGGCGCTCGACCAGCCCGTCGGTGAACAGCAGCAGGGTGCTGCCGGGGGCGAGGGGGTGTTTGTGGCTGAACCGGGGGACGGACGCCTCGATGCCCACCGGGATTCCGTGACGGGCGGGTGCCAGGTAGCGGGTGCTGCCGTCCGCGCCGACCAGCAGCGGCGGCAGATGCCCGGCGTTGCTCCAGCCGAACGTGTACCAGCCACCCGCTTCGGGGTCGCGCTCGATACGGCCGAGCACCAGGGTGGCCGTAGGCGGCTCGTCGAACATCGTCAGGGCCCGATCCAGCCGCGACACGACCATGCCGGGCGGTTCACCCCGGTCGAGGGCGATCGCCCGCAGCATGTTGCGGATCTGCCCCATCAGCGGGGCGGCCTCCACATCGTGGCCGGTCACGTCACCCACCACCACACAGGTGGCGCCGTCAGGCAGAACCATCGCGTCGTACCAGTCCCCGCCCAGCCTGGGCAGCTCGGAGGCGGGCTCATAACGGGCAGCGACCTCGAGCGGCGCCAGGTCGGGAAGAACAGGCAGCATACGGCGCTGGAAGTGCTCGGCGGCGTGCTTGAGGTGCTCGTACAGGCGGGCATTCTCGAGGCTGACGCCCGCGGCACTGGCCAACGCCGTCAGCAGGCCCTCGTCGTCGTCATCGAAAGGCGTACCGTCCCTCTTGTCGGCGACGTAGAGGTCTCCGTAGACCGTGCCGCGCACCATGAGGGGAACGCCCAGCAGGGTCCGCATGACCGGATGGCCGGGCGGAAAGCCGGCCGAACGAGGGTGCGTGGGCACATCCGCCACTCGCAACGGTTCCCGGTCGTCGACCATGGTGTGCAACAGGCCATGGCCCTGCGGCAGGCCCATGACAGCGCACAGGTGCGGGTCGTCGATGCCCACGGTGATCAAGTCGATGACCTTGCCGCTCTCGTCGAGCACACCCAGTGCCCCATAGCGTGCGGCGACGAGGTCGGTGGCCGCTTCCACGATGCGGTGCAGCATGCTGCGGGTGTCCAGGTTGGCGCTGACGGCCGCGATCCCGTCCAGCAGGTGCCGCAGCTGCTGCCGGTCCAGAGCACGCTGCGGTGGCTGCGCGGCCACGCCGTCCCGGGCCCTGCCCCGCTGCTGCCACGGGTCGTGCGCCATGGTGCTTCCTCCCGGCGCCGTCATCACGTCGCCCTGCCCTGTCACACTACGCGCTCCCCTGGTCGGAAGCGGGCCGCAACGGCGAGCTGCCTGCTCCCGTCCGAGAAGGCCGCTGCGGCCGGCTTCCCTCTGCTGCGCGGACCGCACGTGGAGCAGGCTCAGGGCACGATGACGAGGGGGCAGTGCGCGTGGCGGGCCATCCACACGGGTACCGACCCGACGAGGTGGTGCAGCCGGTGCTCCGGAGCGCCGAGCACCAGTGCGTCGGCCTGATGCTCATCCGCCAACCGGGCCAGCTCACGGGCCGCATCCCCCGTGCAGGCGGCGACATGGACGTCCAGTCCGGCCGGCGTGGACGCGGGGAGCGTGTCGGCGAGTTCCGTGCGCAGCCAGGCGAGCGCTTCAGCTTCCCCCTCCATCACAGGGACGACAGCCGTCCCGTCGTACGCCATGGGGACAGGAGTGACGTACGCGACGAGCAGCGACCGTCCGGTCCGGCGGGCCAGCCCGGCCGCCCACGCCAGCGCGCGACGGCTGGCCGTGGAACCGTCGTAGCCCACCACCACAGGGTGCGCCGGAGCAGCGGGTGCTCGGGGGGCCTGCTCGGCTTCATCGGTCACGGCTACGTTCGCACACTTGACGGCGGCACACCCGGCATCATACCGATCGCCCTGGTTTGGGCACCGGGTGGTCCGGATCGGCGGCACGTGCCCATGCGCGTGGATCCGCACCGCGCCCGCCGGCGTATCGGGCGATCGCCGACGGAACGTCAGAGCAGCGGCCAGGACGGGTGGGCGGTGGCGGACCGCGGTCGGGGAAGGGCTGGCGCGAGGCGAACCGGCGGCCGGGTAAGCCGATGCGGTGTCCAGTCGGCCGCCCGGTACGCGGCCGCGTGAGGTGGCCGGCGCGGCGCAGGATCTCAGCCCCGGGGCGTTCGCCTTCGTCATGGCCACGGGCATCGTGTCCACCGCGCTGGCCGAACGCGGCAGGTTGGCCTCCTCGGCGGTCCTGCTGGAGCTTCTGCTCTGCCGCGTAGGTGGACTGACGGAGTGTCGGCCCCCTTTCGGTCCGGTCATCGGCAGAGCATGGTTGTCACCGCCCCCACGGCTGGCCGCGCGAGGCACGCGGCACGCAGGGCACGAGTAGGCGACTGCAGCGTCCGAGGAGGCGAATGGTGTGAGCACTGACCGGGCCGATGCCGCTGCGGAGCGGCTGATGCGTACGGCGCAGTACTTCTTCCCCGGCACCCAGTCACCCGACCGGCGCATGCTGTACCGCGAGGGCGGCAGGGCGGCGGAGGAGTTCTACCGGGAGCGGTGGCGCCACGACCGGGAGGTGCGCTCCACGCACGGGGTGAACTGCACGGGCTCGTGCTCCTGGCGGGTGTTCGTCAAGGACGGTCTGATCACCTGGGAGACGCAGGCGACCGACTATCCCTCGGTCGGCCCGGACTCCCCGGAGTATGAGCCGCGGGGCTGCCCGCGCGGCGCTTCGTTCTCCTGGTACACGTACTCGCCCACCCGCATCCGGTACCCGTACGTGCGCGGCCCGCTGCTTGAGCTGTGGCGGCAGGCGAAGGCGCGGCATACAGATCCGGTCGAGGCGTGGGAGTGGCTCACCTCGGATCCGGAGCGGTGCGCCACGTACAAGCGGGCCCGCGGCAAGGGCGGCTTCGTACGCTGCGACTGGCGCGAGGCCACCGAGTTGCTGGCGGCGGCGCAGGTCCACACCGTGAAACGGTACGGCCCCGACCGCATCGTGGGGTTCTCCCCGATCCCGGCCATGTCGATGGCCTCGTACGCGGCGGGCACCCGCTACCTGTCGATGATCGGCGGCACGATCTCCTCGTTCTACGACTGGTACGCCGACCTGCCGATGGCCTCACCGCAGGTGTTCGGTGACCAGACGGACGTGCCCGAGTCCGGCGACTGGTGGAACGCCGGCTACCTGATCGTGTGGGGCACCAACCTGCCCATCACCCGCACCCCCGACGCGCACTTCATGACCGAGGCCCGCTACAAGGGGCAGAAGGTTGTGGTGGTCTCCCCGGACTACGGCGACCACACCAAGTTCGCCGACGACTGGCTCGCGGCCGCCCCGGGCACGGACGGCGCGCTGGCCATGGCCATGGGACACGTCATCCTGAGCGAGTTCTACCGCGACCGCCAGGTGCCGTACTTCACCGAGTACGCCAAGTCCTTCACCGACCTGCCATTTCTGGTGCGGCTGCGTGAGCGCGACGGCGGCGGGTACGTGCCGGACAAGTTCCTCACCGCCGCCGACCTGCCCGCACCGGCTCCGGAGGCGGCGGAGTTCAAGACGGTTTTCCTGGACGCCCGTACAGGAGAACCACTGGTGCCGAACGGGTCGCTGGGTTTTCGCTGGACGTCCCAGGACGGTGGCCCCCGGTGGAACCTGAACCTGGAGGGTGCGGATCCGCTGCTGTCCGTGTACGGGCGGCCAGGCAGCGAGGCGGTGGCCGTCGACCTGCCGCGGTTCGACGCGGGGCCCGGCGAGTCCGGCGCCGTGCTGCGGCGCGGTGTGCCCGCGATGCGGGTCGGCGGGCACCTGGTGACCACGGTCTTCGACCTGGTGATGGCCCAGTACGGGGTGGCCCGCGAGGGCCTGCCCGGCCAGTGGCCGGCCGGGTACGGCGACGCGGACAGCCCGTACACACCGGCCTGGCAGGAGGCGATCACCTCGGTGCCGGCGAAGGCGGCGGCGCGGGTGGCGCGGGAGTTTGCCCGCAACGCCGAACGCACCGGCGGCCGTTCGATGATCGCGATGGGCGCGGGCACCAACCACTGGTTCCACTCCGACCAGATCTACCGGGCGTTCCTGTCGCTGGTGATGCTCACCGGCAGTCAGGGCGTGAACGGCGGCGGCTGGGCGCACTATGTCGGCCAGGAGAAGGTGCGCCCGCTGACCGGCTGGTTCCATCTCGCGTTCGGCCTGGACTGGCAGCGCCCCACCCGGCACATGGTGGGCACCCCGCTGTTCTGGCTGGCAACCGACCAGTGGCGCTACGAGGCGTTCCCCGCCGACACGCTGGCGAGCCCGCTCGGGCAGGGCCAGTTGGCGGGACGTACGCTGCCGGACTGCAACGCGCTGGCCGCCCGGCTGGGCTGGATGCCCTCCCACCCGGCCTTCAACCGCAACCCCCTCGACGTGTGCGACGAGGCCGAACGGGCCGGCAAGGACGTACCGGAGTACGTCGTCGAGGAGTTGAAGGCGGGCAGGTTGCGCTTCGCCGCCGAGGACCCGGGCGATCCGGCCAACTTCCCCCGGGTGCTGCTCATCTGGCGGGCGAACCTGTTCGCATCGTCGATGAAGGGCCACGAGTACATGCTGCGGCACCTGCTCGGCAGCGACGATGCCGTCACCGCCGCCGAGACCCCGCCCGAGCTGCGGCCCAAGGACGTCACCTGGCGTGAGCAGGCCGCGGTCGGAAAGCTCGACCTGTCGGTGGCGGTCGACTTCCGCATGACCAGCACCTGCCTGTTCTCCGACGTGGTGCTGCCCGCCGCGACCTGGTACGAGAAGTACGACCTGTCCTCTACCGACATGCATCCCTTCGTGCACGCCTTCAGCCCGGCGATCGCCCCGCCCTGGCAGACCCGCACGGACTTCGACGTCTTCCACACCCTCGCCGCCGAGTTCTCCAAGCTCGCCGCCGTCCATCTCGGGGTGCGCCGGGACGTGATCGCCGCCCCGCTGGCACACGACACGGCGGACGAGATGGCGCAGCCCCACGGGCGGGTGCACGACTGGAAGGCCGGCGAGTGCGAGCCGGTACCGGGGAAGACGATGCCGAAGCTGATCGTGGTGGAGCGCGACTACGCGGCCGTGGCAGAGAAGATGGCCGCCATCGGGCCGCTGCTGGACACTCTGGGCACCACCACCAAGGGTCTGACCTGGAAGCCCGAGGGGGAGATCGATTACCTGCGCTCCCGTAACGGCGCCGTGCGCGGCGGCATCGCCGACGGTCGTCCCTCGATCGCCCGCGACGATCAGTTCTGCGAGGCGATCCTGGCGCTGTCCGGCACCACCAACGGCCGCCTGGCCGTGAAGTCGCTGCGTGCGCTGGAGGAGCGCACCGGCGTGGGCCTGGCGGACCTGGCGGAGGAACGCTCCGGCGACCGCATCACCTTCGAGGACACTTGCACCCAGCCGCGTGCGGTGATCACCTCGGCGGAGTGGTCCGGCACCGAGTCCGGGGGACGGCGCTACTCGCCGTTCACCGTCAACGTCGAACGCCTCAAGCCCTGGCACACCCTCACTGGCCGCCAGCACTTTTTCCTCGACCACGACTGGATGGCCGAGTTCGGTGAGCAACTGCCCGTCTATCGGCCGCCGCTGAACATGATGGCTCACTTCGGCGACCCGACCCGCTCCCCGGAGGGTCATCCGGAACTCGTGGTGCGTTATCTGACCCCGCACTCGAAGTGGTCGATCCATTCCGAGTACCAGGAGAACCTGCACATGCTCACCCTCTTCCGGGGCGGGCCGGTGATCTGGATGAGCCCGCTGGACGCGGAGAAGATCGGGGTGGCCGACAACGACTGGATCGAGGCGTACAACCGCAACGGTGTGGTCGCCTGCCGCGCGGTGGTCACCCATCGTATGCCCGAGGGCACGGTGTACATGTACCACACCATGGACCGGCATCTGAACGTGCCGAAGTCGGAGACCTCCGGGCTGCACGGCGGGGGCGACAACTCCCTCACCCGCCTGCTGATCAAGCCGACTCATCTGATCGGCGGCTACGCGCAGTTCTCCTACGGTTTCAACTACATCGGCCCGACCGGCAACCAGCGCGACGAGATCACCGTCATCCGGCGGCGCAGCCAGGAGGTGGACTTCTGATGAGGATCATGGCGCAGGTGGCGATGGTGATGAACCTCGACAAGTGCATCGGCTGCCACACCTGCTCGGTCAC
>CBFHCJ010000107.1:0-13179 GCA_965654005.1 uncultured Streptomyces sp.
AGCGGCAGCGGCAGCGGCCTGGCGGACCGAGGCGACGGTCTCGTTGTCTGCCGCCTCGCTGATCGCGCGCTCCGGCTGCTCTTCGGGGACGGAGTCCGGCGTCGGGTTCTCCGTGGCCTCTGGGGAGGTTGAGGGCAGGGGCGGCTCGGGGACGGCGGTCTCGTCGACGACAGCGACGGGGGCGGCCTGCTCGGGTGCCGGGGTAGCAGTCATCTCGGTTGGGAGGGTGTCCGCGAGAGTGCCGATGGAGTGGATCCAGCCGAGGGAGCCGATGTCGAGGCATTTCCTGGCCCGGGTCACCGTCACGTAGGCCAGGCGCAGCTTGTCCTGTGCGGGTAGGATGAGTTCGCCGGTCTTGGTGTCCTCCTTGGGCTGGGGGAAGTCGCTCCAGATCTGGACCTGGTCCCATTCGCGTCCCTTGGACTTGTGGGCGGTGGAGACGACCAGTTCGGGGCGGGTTTCCTCGTCGCGGGCTTCCTCCGGGACCAGGTCGCGGATCATGTTGATCAGGCCCTGGGGTGTGTAGCGGTCGACGAGCCGTACGAACGTCTGCAGGGTGCTCGCGTCCTCGTCGGATTCGGCGTACTCCTGGACCTCGTTCCAGTTCTCGAAGGCCGACAGCTCGGGGTGCTTGGTGCGGCGGCCCTGCTGGAGATCTCGGGCGGCCCGGGCGATGTCTTCGATGTCCCGGCCGCCGCCGACGAGAGCCACGCGCTTGCCGGCCTCGAACCCGGCGAAGACGGCGGAGATGGCGCCGACGTTGGTGTGGGTCAAAATCGCATCGGGCTCTTCGACGGTTCCCAGGACTGTGTCGAGCGTGGGTGCGCCTTCCAGCCGGAGGTCGGATTCGAGGAGAGCAAGGTACGCGTTGCCCACCTCGGCGACGGCGGGGCCGAACCGCCAACTCTGTGTCAAGGGCAGGACCACGTCGGCTGGCCAGTCCTGCAGAGCGTCGACGGCACCGCGGAATTCGTAGATCGCCTGATTGCTGTCGCCGACGACGATGATCTGGGCGTCCTGGTCCTGGATCACCTTCTTCAGCACGGGATTGATGTCCTGGGCCTCGTCGAAGAAGATCGTGTCGAAGTTCAGGCGCGGGTCTGACAGGGCCCAGATCTTGAGATAGTCGTCGTGGTCGAAGAAGATCTTGTTGCTGTTCGGATCCGCGATGTCCGCCCAGGCCCGGCGGGCGTAGTCCAGCAGCGTGCGCGCGGCGGGGACGTGCGCCCACTTCTCCCCGAGGTGCTGGCGCCCGAGTTCGGCATCAGCGCTCTGCCGATAGCGGCGCAGCGCCCCCATCACGATCTTGGCGATCTCCTCGGGCCCGATGTACTGAAGGTTGCCGTCGCGGTCGCCGACCCGTATCTCCGCGGTGATGCCCAGCGCAGCCGCGACGTCCTTGGGACGCCGGGCGCCGCTGTTGCGCGAGCCAGCGATGGAGACCTTGTGCCGGTAGGGGGTGTTGCGTAGATCCTGCAGAGCGAAGGAGTGGCTGGTCCGGGCGGTGACGTTGCGACCGAACTTCTGGCCCGCTTCGTCAGCGATGGACCGGTTGAAGGCGATGTAGCCGATGCGCCGCTCCAGCATCTGCGCAGCGATCATCACCAACGTCGAGGTCTTCCCCGTGCCCGCGAGCGCCTGCACGGCAACGTGTTTGCCCTCGACGGCCGCATCGATGATCGCCTGCTGCTGAGCGGTTGGCGGATACTTCCCGCTGGCCACCGCCGCGACCGCGCCCTCTTGGGCGTCCCGGGCCGCGAGGAAGGCCCGGACTTCCTCCAGGACCTGCTCTTTCTGCCCGCGCATGCCGTTGTAGCGCCAGCGGCCCTTCTCGTACTTGAAGTTCCGATCCCGCTTCAACAGCTCGCGAAGACCGTCTTCCGCGGGGGCGCCTGTCGTGCCTGTGACGTAGGTACCGGTCCTGTCGCTGATGATCTTGATTCGGCTCGTCCAGGGTCCTTCGGCCGCAGTCTCCGGCTCGGTCGCCGTCACGCTCTCCTCCTTTTGCTCGTCGGCCGGGGACATCGGCGTAGGTTCCGGCGCCCGAGCCGGTGCGGCACTCCCTCCTTGTGCGGGGCTGCTGGGGCCGACGTGTCCGATGACGACGCGGTCGCCGAGGGCGCCGATCAGCTCTTGCAGAGGCGCAGCCCCTCGCTCGGGCTGGTCAGGGCGCTGTTGGGTATCCCCAGCGGCTGCGCCTGTGGAGGGGGTGTTGGGGACGGCGATGGCCAGCCGTCCCAGGGCCTGCGCATAGGGGAGCTGGACGAGTTCCTCCACCTGCTTCCAGGTCAGGCCGCCCTCGATTGGCAGCAGCCGGGCGTTGGTCCGATGAAGCAGGTCGCGGGGGAACACCGTGTACCCCGTCTTGGAGGTGAGTGCGAGTGTGCTCTCCGGGGCGATCAGGACACCGTGCAGCAAGTCGCCGTACCGCCTGTCTTCCTCAGCGGCCTGAAGCAGGATCACGGCGTCGGGGATCACGCCGTTGGGGAACGTGAGGGTGGCCACGACTGCGAACTGGATCTCCGCGTCGTTCGGGGGGCGCTCGTCGTAGCGGGGCAGCGTACGAAGGTGCTCCAGGGTGAGCAGTTCGACGGCGCTGCTCAACAGCTGCTGAATGTCGCTGAGTTCGGGCGCAGCCGGAGCGACCTGCTGGGGGGCATGGGAGGTTGTCTGTTCCGGGTCGGCGGCGACCGCCGCGGTGGTCTGTTCTTCGGCCGGGGCTGCCTGATCTTCAGAGGCGGGGCTCTCGGTCGGTGCGAGCGCCTCCGGCGTGTGCCGGTTGCCCTCTTCTGTGCCGGTCATGGGAAGGCGGCGCACTGCCTCGTTGTACGGCATCGCGGCCAGGGCTTCGGCTTCTGCCCAGGGGATCGGGCGGGCGAGCGGCAGTACACGGGAGTCAGGCAAGAACAGCAGGTCTTCAGGGGCCCAGCGGCCGTCCACGCTGCTGACGACGTGATCGTTCGCCGGCACGATCTGCGCCCCATACACGAGGAGTTCGTCGCCGTCGTCCTCCACTTGTTGCAGCAGCAGGAGCGCGTCGCGAACCTGTCCGTCCCGCAAGGGCAGTGTCGTCAGGACCGCGAGACAGACGTCTTCACCGGGTCGGTGTTCGGTACTGCGGGGCAGTGAGTGCAAATGCTCCTCGGTCAGGTAGGGCCCAGTGAGCTTGCCAGTCGAGGTGTCGCTGACATCCTGTGCCGAGGGCTCGGCGGTGTTGCTCTGGCGCGGAGCAGCGGTCTGCTGACTCTTGCTCGCGGCAGATACTGTCGACGATTCGGCCGTCACCACGTCGGCTTGGAGGGCTGCACCAGCTTCGGTGGGTTGATCGGTCGGCGCTGCGGCCACGGCCGCGTACACCTGCTCGAAGGCGCCTTGCGCGTACTGCTCCTCCACTCCCTGCCGGTCGTGGCGGAACCAGTCCCGAAACCTGTCACCCCCTGCGCCGGTCGCCGACAGATCGGCGTCGCTGAGCCAGGCCATGAACAACTGACGGGCTTCCTCGCGTGGCCGCCCGTCCACCAGCAGCGCCCGCAGATGGTCATCGGCGAGGGCCGCTCGCACGGCGCGTTTCTGGGCGTCGTCGCGCATCCCGGCGGCCCAGCGGGCGCTCTCGGCCTGAAACTCGGCACGCTTCCGCTCGCGTTCGCTCTCGCCGTCGGCGGGCGAAGCCGCCGGCTGCTCATCGGGGACGGGCTGGCCGGGCTCCTGCGGCACGGGGGCCACGGCCTGCACACGCAGTTCCCGGTGTGCACGGGGGGATGCCAGATCGAGGACCTGGCGGCGTCCGTCCTCCTTGAGGTAGGTCCACAGCAGGTGTTCTGAGCCGCCGTCCGTGATCAGTTCGTCGGCGGCGGTCGCGAAGACAGCCAGGAAGTCGGCCTGTTCGTTGGCGTGCGCGGCCTGGACCAGGGCAGGGTTCTCGCGCGCCGCGTTCACCAGCCACGCCGCGACGTCCTCGGGGTCGGGGGCCATGGAGTCGCGCAGCAGAACGCGGACCGTTTGCTGGATCACCGCGCGCACGGCGGGAGCGTTCCAGGCCGGTGCTACCGGGCTGTCGGGCAGGTGCTCGCCGAGCCAGGCGTCAACCTCCTCGTCGGACACGAGTGATTCGGCAAGCTTCGCCGGTCGTTCCAGGAGGGGCAGCGCGGCATGAGCGGGCAGAGTCAGGCCCGGTATGTCGGCGCCGCGCAGGTCGGGAACCTCTTGGGCGGCGCCGGTGCGCTCTGCGGGGAGGGCGACGTTGACCAGAAGGTGTCCCGCGGCGCTCCTGGCCGCCACGGTGATCTCGATGCGCCGCTGCTGCACCTTTGCCGGCTCATGCCCAGCCGTCTGGCCGGTTGGCACGGAGGCCTGCTCGTCCTCACGCACGTCGGGATGACGGGGGCTGTCCGGTGTGGGGTCGGTCTCCTGTACGACCGCTTCCGAGCGTTCGCCCTCGGTCTGCGCTGCCGGGAGGGCAGGAGTCCCGAAGATCTCCTGCCAGTCGTCTCCCTGCTGGGCGGTCGCGGTGATACGCGAGGCCAACTGCACGGCGAACTGTGTCATCTTGCGGAAGTGGCCCATCACCACGGGGGCCCGGTAGCGCTCCTCCTCCAGATTCCGGGCGAGGACCAGGACGGTGTGGGCGAGCTTGGTGCAGCGCTCGACCACGGTGTTGGCCGGATGCGTGAACGGATCACGCACTCGCCCCACTGGCCCGTCGCACAGCTCCTCCATGGCCAGCCAGACCGCCTGGCCGTCCGGGCGGGTCTGCACTCCTTGGTCGGTGAGGCCCCGTCCGATCAGACGTCGGCCTGCCGGGGTGTCTTTCAGCCCCGACAGCGCGCCGTACATCTCCCAGAAGTCGTGCTGGGCATCCTCCTTCGACGTGTACGGCTGACCAACGGGGATGACGATCTCGGGAGCCGTGTCCTGTTCGGGCTCCTCGACCATGCGGAACCGGCGTCCCATGCGGGTCAGCTCGTCGGTGAGATTGCGTACGTGGAGGTCCCGCGTGGGGCGGCTCATGTTCCGCTTCAGGTACCAGAATCCCTGGTTGCGGCTCCACCGGAACTTGTGGCGGTCCAGAGCAGCACGTACGGGCGCGTCGGAATCCTCGCTGGTGGTGCCGCGGACCACGGTGCCCCGGTAGTGGTGCTCAATCTCCAGGACGGTGCCGGTGGACGGAGGGGTTTGTTGCGGCTCGGGAGCGGGGCCGTTTTCGGCGTCGAGCCGCTGACGGCGCTGGGCAACGCCTGCCTGCACGGCGGCGACGGTCTCCGGGCGTGCGGTGGCGGCCCGGCAGGCGACTGCGTGTTCGTAGGAGTGGCGGACGAGGTCGTCCAGCCGTTTGGCGTCGTCGGGATGCCGGTAGTCGCTGGCGCGCAGGTTCAGCACCAGGTCGTACGCTGCGTGCGCCATCGCCGTCACGTGCCGGTTGACCTCGTCCAGGGTCTCGGCGGCGAGTGTGACGAAATCGGCGGCATACCGGGTGTCCCGGGCGGCGTCGAGGGCCTCGCGGGCGGCGGACCCTGCAGGCGTGCTGTCGAGCAGCGCCTTGGCGGTGTCGCTTGCCATCCACCAGTTCCACGCGGATTCCGCCTTGTTGGCGCCGCCGACGAAGTCGTCGGCTGCCTCGTACGGAGTCTCCTCCATGCCCAGCTCGTGGGCCGCGAGGCGCTGCTGGTGCTGGAAGGCCTTGCGGGCCAGGTCGCGCAGCGCGTACCGGCTGACTCCGTCCTCGGCCTCCTGTGCGGCGCCGAGGGCGTAGGAGGTGACCTCCATCCAGTCGGTCAGAGCTGAGGCGACCGTGTCGTGCGGCCGGCGCAGCATGAGCATGGCTCCGCGCAACTGGTCGGAGTACGGCCCGCCATGGTCGTCGTAGGCGTGCGGCCACTTCGGGAAGCTGTCGAAGATGTCAGACAGAGCACGGGCAATCTCGGTGCTGTCCTGGTACCAGGGAGCAGTCAGCCGGAGTGGGTCGTCGTGGTCGAGGACAGCGGCGTGGTCGTCGTCGAGGACGGCTGCGTCCAGGAGCAGGTCGGCGAGGTCGTTACGTCGTGCCTGCATTCGGGCCAGGTGGCGCTCCGTGTACTGGACGGCCTTCTGAGCAGCCGTCCTCACGTCGTGACGGGGGTCGTCAGCGAGCTGTACAGCGGTCTCGGCGAGATGGTCGTACATGCGGAACACGTCGGCGGGCGTGCTCGGTTCACTCCCGGTGATCGCCGCGACCGCCGCGACCGCGTCGTGGCGTGCCGGTTTCGGGCCCGGGTGGTCGCTCTCGTGTCGTGCGAGGACCTGCCGGAGCTGCTCGGCGGCCATAGCGACGTAGTGGCGTCCACCGGCCAATTCCACGGCGCCCGCGTAGCCTTCGAGGACGATCGCGAGGTTCGCCACCTGGGGCAGCGCCGAGCCGAAGCCCTCGCCCACCTCACTGGCCTGCGGGGCGGAGGCCGCGGCCACGGGAGTCTCGGCCTGCGGATCAGTTGTCGAATCCGGCCCCGGTGAGGGGGCGGCGCTCGTCGTCGGTTGCGGTGCTGGCGTGGTCGTCGTGGCGGATGCCGGCGCAGGGGTGGCCGGTTGCGCTGTGGCGAGCTGAACGGAGAACCGGACACCGCCGGGCCCGGAGATCACGAGTCCGTCCTCGGTCTCTTCCAGGTCCGTGCCGTCGGCGGCGAGTTGCGCCAGGCCGGCCGCGAGGTCACGGCCGCTGACCGGGCCGGCGCGGAGGCCCCGGGGCCCGGCGACGGTGTACTGGTCCCACGGGAGGATGCCGGGGATGAATTCCACGACGTCTTCGTCGAGCGTGAGAGGTTCCGGGGAGCGGACCCACTGCTGGTAGGCGTCGCTGCTGCGGTCCTCCACGGTGCTGCGGTACCGGGATGCGTGGTCGCGCAGGGCCGTGTAGATCTCCCAGTTCCCCTCGGTGCTCCGTCCGTCTTCCCGCTCCCACTGTTCGACCACGGAACGGCATTGGTCGGCCAAGCGCAGCAGGTGCGCCCAATCAGTTGCCAACTCCACGCCGAGCAGGCGGGCGATCCGGCCCGCCCGGCTGGAGGTCATCGCGGTGTCGGCCGCCGCCATCAGGCCGTCCGCCCGCTCACCTGTAGCCAGGCGCGGGGCATGGTCGGACGCCCACTGGCGGTAGGCGGTCAGTGCGGCTTGCTCGGCCGCCCAGGACTCGGACCGGTCGGTGTAGGGGGTGTTCGGTACGTGCCCGGGTCGCTGGGCGGTCGCGTGTGGTGTCGCCGGGACCGGCTCCGCATCATCTGCGGAGCCGGGGGGTTCCTGCGCAGTATGGCCGGTGTCTGCCGGGGGTGCGCTGTTCTGATGGTCCTCTCCTGCGGTGGGCGAATTCTCGGCCGGCTCGGCTGGGGACGTGGAGGCTTCGTCGCTTGGTGTCTCTTCTGGTGCGTGGGCGCGGGGCGGCTGTGGGGCATCGGCCAGTTCGGCGTCGGCCGCGGTTTCCTGCTGCGTTCGGGGTCCCGGCTGGGGACGGTCGGCCGTGTCCGGATGGGCCCAAGGCGCGATCTCGTAGAAGTGCACCCGCATCGCCTGCCGGAAGGCGTTTTCGTCGCCATCACCTGCGAGGGCGGCCTTCAACGACTGGGCCCGGCTTTCGAGTTGCTCGGTCAGCCAGGCATCGAACAGGTCACCGGCCTGGCTGCCGTTGGCGCGCAGAGCACGCTGGGCGTCCTGAAGGAGTTGGTCGATGGCCGCCTCGTACGCCTGGGCGACGCTGGCAGGGAACTCCTCGGTGAGCGGTGTGACCTTCACCGACCCGATGGGTCCGGTGATCACGACCGCGCCGGTGGCGTCCGGTTCGATCGCGACATCCGACCCGTCATGGCCGAGCTGTTGCACGATGTCGTTGAGGAACGTGCCGCGGGAGTCGCTGAGGGTCCCGCCGAGCATGGTGTGCTGATACCAGCGGTCCGGATCGAATGGTCGGCCCGTGTCGGGCGAAGTGGTGCCGGGGGCCGGTTGACGTGAGGGGGAAGGATTCGCTGGTGCTGTGGTCGGCTGTACAGAGCGCCGGCAGCCTTCCAGCGGTGCAACGTAAGTGATGTGCTCGCGGGCGGAGCGGGCCACCTGCTCTGTGAGATCCCTCATCGCGCGACCGGTCTCGTTGGGCCTGAAGCGTGGGGAGTCCAGATGGGACAGGAAGTCCTCGCAGGCGCGAGCAAGACCATGGAAGAGATCCAGGGCCCACGGATCGCCGCCGGGCGCAGGGGTCTCGTCGGTGGACTCACGCGCATGGTGCAAGGCCTCAGCCAGCGCAATCCCGGCCTGCTCCATCTGACCGGCCAGTTCCTGGCCCCGGCCGGACATCCCCTCGACGACGTCGACTTTCAACCAGGCGGCGAAGTCCGCCAAGACGGCGTCTTCACCTGCAACGGCGGCAGCCTCATCCGGATACGACCACGGGGCCGAGGCAACATGGCCAGGTTCTCCGCCCGCGCCAGCCGCAGCGCGTACCTTCGTACCGGCATCCGAGCCGGCGGGCGCGGCATCTGGCGTGGTCCGGGCACGCGTGCCGTCGGTCAACGCTTCCAGGAATCCGCGAGTGGTGTCGCTCAGGTCGTCGGGCGTGAGGGTCGCCGGATCTACCTCCACCCAGCCGTCGGTGGAGCCACCGGCCATGACCATGGCGTCGTGGACGGCTGCGTCGACCAGGTCGGCGCCGGGTTCGGTGACCGCAGCGTCGTGGACTTCCGGCTCGCTTGTTTCCGCGGCTCCCTGCACGCCGAGGGCTTTGGTCAGCTTGCGGTGCTGGGCCTCGATCTTGTCGAGTTCGGCTTGCTGCGGGAAGGGTTTGCCGACCAGTTCCTTGGCCCGCGCGATGTTCGCCTCGATCCGGGCGATGTGCTGCTCTGCCTTGGCGTGAACGTTCTCCAAGCTGTCCAGGGCGTTTTCTAGCTTGCGGATCAGGCCGACGCGATCTTGTTTGGCCAGGCTGCTCGCCGACAGCCAGATGGTGTCCACGGGAACGTCCTGGAAGTACACCCCCACAATCAGGCCCTCGAAGCTGCGCTCTACGAGGGCGTGGACCGGGATGCCGCCGAGTTCCCCAACGAGGGCGTCCTGCGGCCGGCCGCCGGAGTTGACCGAGGAGCGGACAAGCCGTTCGAGTCGCTGGGCCAGTGCCTCACCGGCCTCCCGGCGCTCGTCGTAAGCGCGGCCGTCGACCGTCATCGTGAAGGCGTCGCCTCGGGTGGCGGTGCGCCGCTCCATGGCTGCCTGGGCCTCCTGCATACGAGCTCTGAGGTCCTGGACGCGACGTCGCCCTTGCTCGCCGGTGACTTCGTAGGCGAATTGCTCGTCGTGCCACATCTGCTGGTCGAGGCGCAGCTTGGCGAGCATGCCTTCGACGCGCTCTAGCTGTTCCAGCTCTGGCTTGTCCGCAGCGACGGCGAACATCACGCCGGCGGGGATGCGTCCGTCGTCGCCGTCCTCGGCGGCTTCCAGGATGCGGCTGGTGTCGTTGATGTCGAGGATGGCCTCGGCGAACGCCTGCTTGGTGGCGACCTTCTGCCACAGGAAGGGGTCGTACGACTTCTTGGTGACGATCGCGGTGTGGTGGATTTCCTTGTTCTGGTTGCCCTGGCGTTTGCCTCGCCCCAGGCTCTGGATGATCGGTGTGGCCTTCCAGGTGGGGTCGATCTGCATCACGTGGATGACGCGTTTTTGCAGGTTGCGGCCCGTGCCCAGGCCGGAGCGGCTGCCGACCAGCACGGCGACCCGCCCTTCGCGGGCGTCCTTGTCGAGCCGGGCCTTCTGCTGGGGGTTTTTCGCCTCTTGGTCGAAGCGGATGAGGCTGCCCGGCATACCGCGAGCGGTCAGTGCCTCGCGCAGCGCCTCGTAGAACACGAACTCCTTGTCCGGCCCTGGGACACCGAGGTCGCAGAAAGCCAGTTGGAGGCTGCCGCGGTTGGGTTCCTCGTTGCCGTCGTCGTAGTAGATGTCGTCCTTGTGCAGTTGCCAGAGGCGGAACAGCTCGTCGGCGGCGACGTCGACCTTCTGGGCTTCGTCGGTGCTCTTGTTGACCAGCCGGACGTCGAGCGAGGCCAAACGCCCGTCCGTGGAGATCCACAGGGTGTTGTCCTCGACCAGCTTGCCCTTGCGGTTGTACTTCAGGTCCGGGCTGCCGAGACGGATGCCCATCATCCGCTTGCCCAGCGACTGCATGAGCTGGCGCAGTTCCGGAGAGGCCTCGGCTTCCAGGATCCGCATCTCGCCGCCGATGATGGCGGGTTCGCCGAGCTGGAGATCGCGCTTGAGTTTGACGTCGGCGACGGTGAACAGCACGCGTTTGAGTTCGGTCTGGTTGACGTAACGGGCGTAACGGGCGCGAGTGGAGAAGGAGTTGCCGTCCGGGCTCATCTCGACCCGGTTGACGGGCTGGATGTAGGTAGAGACGAACTGGTCGTCCTCCTCGATGCCCCATTCGTCGCGCAAGAGGTCGGGGGCGAGGTATTTGATGGCGGTCAGGATCTCCATCGGGGAGTTGTCCACCGGCGTGGCGGTGGCGTGGGTCGTGACCCGGCCGCCGAAGTTTTTCCGCAGGTAGGACAGCTTCATGTCCATATCCGCGGTGATCTGGTTGCCTTCGAGGGCGAGTTCGCGGATGGAGGAGATCACTCGGAGGTTCTTCAGGGTGTGCGCTTCGTCGTAGAAGATGTAGGTGCTGCCGGTGCGCTCGAACTCGACGCCAGAGTCGCCTGGTGTTTTGAGTTCGTCCTCGATCCGCCCTTTCAGGGTGGCGATCTGGTTCTCGATGTCCTTGACGGTGTACTTGTCGTCGCCATCAGCGTTGTCCAGGTGCGCCTCCAGGCGCTTGACCTCCCGGTTGATGTAGTCCAGGCGGGCGGTTTTGGACATCGGGATCTTCTTGAACGCGGTGTGGCTGATGATGACCGCGTCCCAGTTGCCGGTTGACCAGCGGGCGACGAACTTGTGCCGGCGTTCTCCGGTGAGGTCGGAGGAGTCGGCGACCAGAATCCGGGCCCGGGGGTAGGCCTGCAGGAATTCGCGCTGGAACTGGCCCAGAACTCCCTTGGGCACGGCGTAGACCGGCTTCTTGGCGAGGCCGAGGCGGGTCAGTTCCATCCCGCCGACGATCATTTCGAGGGTCTTGCCTGCACCAGTGCCGTGGTAGAGCCCGACGCCGTGCTTGGAGGCGCGGATCCGGGCGACCGCGGCCTTCTGGTGGGGGTGCAGGGTGTAGGCCTTGGACAGTCCTGGGGCCGTGATCTGCACGCCGTTGTAGGTCGGGGGGACGATGGCGTTGTAGCGGTCGTTGTAGTACCGCAGCAGGGTCTCGGCCCGGTCGGGGTCTTCCCACAGCCACATCCGGAAGCGGTCGTCCAGCTGCTTGGACTTCGCCAGGGCGAAGGCCGTCGCCTGTCGGTCCGTCACCACCTGCCCGTCGGGCGGTATTTTCTTGGTGACCAGGATTTCCTGGTTGTTGAGCAGGTTGCTGGCAAGGGCTTGCGCGGAGCGGGCCTGGGTACCCCAGACGGTGCGGGCCAGCAGGCTTCCGGTGTCTCCGCCCTTGACGCTCCAGCGGGCGCCGAGGTTGCTGACCTTGATGTCGTCGTCTTCAAGGATTTCGCGCAGGAACTGCTGCACGTACTTGGCGCTGACCCAGGCGGCGCCGAGCCGGCTCTGGATCTCTGCGGGTTGCAGGTCGCGGGGGATGACCTCGCGCAGGGCCTCGACGTTGACAGCGAACGCGGAGTCCTTGGCCGCGGCCTTCTCGGCCGCGGCGAGCTTGCGGCGGACGTTGCCCGACAGGTACTCCATGCGGCGCACCAGACCGCCGGCCGGATCGTCGTAGACGAGGGTGCCCAGCGCCTCACGTGCAGCGCTTTCGCTGTCCAGGCCAAGCAGGGCGGCAACGACGTCGAGGCGGATCTCGTTGTGCTGGTCCCAGCAGATCAGCGCCGCGTCCTCCGGGCTGTCCGCCCGGCTCAGCGGCTCGGGCGGGGCAACGACCCGCTTGGCGAACAAGTCGGCCTTCGCCGCGCTCTGGTGGTCCTCGTCGAACTTCTCCAGCGCGAAGACGTACGGGGCGAAGGGGTCGTTGCGGAACCCGCCCATGCGCGGGTAGGTCCGGCGCTCGGTCGCGTTGTCGTCCTGCTCTGCTTCGCCGGACGGCGGGTTGTTGACCTTGAAGCGGTTGATCGGGCCGAACCGTGCCACGTACGCGTCGTAGCGGCGGTTGAGTTCAGCCCGCAGCTGCGTCATGCGCGGGGTGATGAGGTGATGCTCAGACTCCTCGTCCAGCAGGGCCACCGCGATGTCCCGCAGGCCGATCAGCTCGCGCAGCTCCCGGACCTGAGTCTTAGCGGGGACGTGCGGAACGGGCCGGCCGTTGCGGATCTCGGTGAAGGTGCCCTCGGGCCCGAGTTCCAGCAGCCCGTCGTACTTCTCCAGCGCCCCGTGGAAGACCATCCGCTCGGTGAAGGTACGGCCCGTCTCCTGGGCACGCTGCGCCACCTGGTCCAGGGCGGCGGCGAGGGCGGTGTCTACCGGCTGGTCTGGTTGCACGACGAGGTCGGGGCCGTGCCGGGCGATGTCGGCCTTGGGCGTGCCGAGCACCATCTCCGGGTGCTGCACGAAATAGCCGTTGATCTCGATGGGCTGCGGTGCCACGCCCGGCCGGGAGCCGGGCAGGATGGTCGGCTCGATGTCCAGCCAATCGGCTTCGGCGGCGGGCTCTGACTCTGCGCGGCGCCGGAAGATGAGCATGTCGGTCACGACCGGCGTGCCGGCGGCCTCCTGGTGGGCGCCGCTGGGCAGGCGGACCGCGCCGAGGAGGTCACCGAGGGCGGCCATCCGCTCCCGGGCCTCCTTGTGGGTCTGGTCGGTGCCGTCGAGGGTGTAGCGGCTGGTGATCAGGATGACGATGCCGCCGGGCCGGGTGAACTCCAGGCTCTTGAGGATGAAGTGGTTGTGGATCGAGTGGCGCCGCCCGGGGTTGTACTTCCGGTCGGTGACCTTGTACTTGCCGAACGGAACATTGCCGACGACGACGTCGAAGTCCTCCTCGGGTTGCCGGGTGTCGGCGAAGGACTCGGCGAGGATCTGCGCGTTCGGGTAGAGGGCCTGCGCGACGGCGGCGGTGATGGGGTCGACCTCGACGCCGACGATCTCGGCGTCGGCAGGGGCATCGGCGAGAAAGCGCCCGGCGCCCAC
>CBFHCJ010000108.1:0-13159 GCA_965654005.1 uncultured Streptomyces sp.
CGGTACCCGGTGGGCCACCACCGCCGCGTACGTGCCCTGGCCGCCGTGGTGCACCACGGCGGCGGCCCGGGCAGCGGTACGTCGAGCGGTACGTATCCCGTCGCACGGACGTTGTCGGGCAGTGCGTGGGCGGGCAGGTTCGCCGGATCGAGCGTCGCGACCGGTTCGACGTCCCGGTGCGCGTCACCTCAGGACGTCAAGCTCGGTGGGGATCTCCTTGTCGAGCTTGGACCATCATGCCCGTGGCATCGATCATCCGCACATCGTCCTTCGGCTCCAAAGACAGGGCGGCCGGCGCGGGATCCTCGTCGCCGACGGCCGCGATCCGATCGTCGATGACGAGTAGTGAGCCACCGGGCACGACCCGCTCGGCCGCGTCGGCAGTGCGGACGATGCCGGCCCAGAGCAGCTGCACGCTGGGAACCGTCATGAAAGCGCCTCCAGGTGACTCACCCAGGACGCGAGTGTCGGCTTCTCGACGAGCGTCTCGAAGGACACCTTCAGTCCTGCCCGCCGCCATCCGTTGACCAGCGCCATCAGGTCCATCGAGCCCATGCCGAGGTCGGCGAGGTTGTGGTCGTCCCCGATCTCCTCGGGCGCCAGGTTGAGCACCTTCGCGACCTGGGCACGTACCACTTCGCGGTTCATCCGAGTTCTCCCCGCCGTTCCAGCTTCGCCGCGATGTCAGCGCGCAGCGCAGCCTTGTCGACCTTGCCCAGACCTGTCACGGGCAGGGAGTCGACGACCTCCACCCGGTCCGGCGTCTTGAATTCTGCGATGCCTTTAGCACGCCAGGATGCCCGCAGCAGCACGCGAGTCGGTGCCTGACCGTCGGAAATGACGTAGGCGCAGATCTTCTCGCCGAGTATCTCGTCGGGCATGGCCACCACGGCGGCCTGTTTGACTCCGGGCTCGGCCTGGAGGTACCCCTCGACCTCGGTGGCGGAGACCTTGTCGCCGCCCCGGTTGATCACGTCCTTGATCCGGCCCTCCACCACCATGTCACCCCGCTCGGTCAGCCGGACCAGGTCACCGGAGCGGTAGAACCCGTCCTCGGTGAAGGCGACCGCGTTGTGTTCCGGCGCGTTGTAGTAGCCGCGGATCGTGTAGGGACCGCGCGTCCACAGTTCGCCGGTCTGGCCCCTCGGCACGTCCTTGCCGGTCACGGGGTCGACGACTCTCACCTCGTCGAACTCGCTCAGGGGCTTGCCCTGCGTGTGCAGCACCACCTCGGGCGGATCGTCGCGACGCGTGTAGCTCATCAGTCCTTCGGACATGCCGAACGCCTGTTGCATCCGGGCGCCGAGGACGGGGGTGATCCTGCGGGCGAGGCTCTCGTGCAGTTTCGCGCTGCCGATCTGGATGACCTCGAGGCTGCTGAGATCGTCCTCACTCCACTCCCTTGCCTCCACCCAGGCATGCGCGATCGTGGGCACCAGCGAGGTCATCGTGACCCGCTCTCGTTCGATCAACGGAAAGCAGCCGTCCGGACTCGGCGTGAGCGCGAGCACCACCCTCCCCCCGTGATGCAGCGTCCCCAGTACGCCGGGACACCCAAGGCAGTAGTTGAACTCCACCGGCAACACCGCGAGATACACCGTGTCCCTGGTGAGCTCGCACAGCTTGGCAGCCGAGCGCAGCTGATAGAAGTAGTCCGCGTGCGTGCGGGGAATCAGCTTCGGCAGTCCCGTGGTTCCCCCGGACAGCAGGAAGAAGGCCACGTCCTCCACGTCGATCTCGGGCAGCTCGCCGGGGGCGCCGGCCACCTTGGACAATGGGACGAATCCGTCACGGTCGGCAGTGTCGCCTGCCACGAACACAGTGCGGACGGTCCGGTCCGGGGTGACGACCCGATCGGCCAGCTCGCGATAGTCGAATCCGAGTCGCGTGTCAGGGATCACGTACGCGATGGCGCCAGAAGTCTCGATCAGATGTGCTACCTCAACGTCGCGATGCGCCGGCAAGGAAAATACCGGTTTGGCCCCCAGTCGAAACAGGGCGAAACACACGGTCAGGAACTCGCTCTCGTTGGTCAGCTGCACCACGACGCGATCTCCGGCGGTGATGCCGTAACCGGCCAGGCCGCCGGTGAGCCGGTTGACCTCCTCGTTCAGTTCGACGAAGCTCAAGCGCCGGTCCCCGGACACCACGGCCGTGGCCGAACCGTAGTCCCGTGCCCATCGCCGGGGCAGTTCCCCGAGGGGGACGTCGCACCACAGTCCCGCTTCCCGGTACCGTCGGGCGAACTCCTCCTGCCAGGGCGTGCATCCCTCAAGCATCTACCGCTCCTTACAGTCCTGGGTGATCTCTACGAGGGCGCAACCTGCTTCCATGCCCGGAGTCGAGCCGAGCATCAGCACGATGTCGCCCGCCCGCACTTCTCCGGTGCGCCAAAGGTGGTCAAGGGCAGCGATGACGTCCACCGCACCGATGTGGCCGATCCGCCGACCCAACTCGAAGGTGCCCTTGCCGAACTCCACGTCGAGGGGATCCAGGAACATCGCGCGCAGTGCCGGTTCACCGACGTGCACGTGGGCGACTCGCGCGATGTCGGTCATCTCGAGTTTGGCGTCGGCCAACGCCCGCGCGACGGCCTCCTTGACGATATCGCCCAAGTGGCCGGTCGGCGGCGTCACTCCCTGCGCCCACTGTTCGCGCCAGTAGGCGATCCTGCGCTCAAGGTCCAGCGGCTCGCCCCTGGTGATCGGCGGGGGGAACAGTTGCTCGCCGCCCCGGTGCATCTCCTCCAACACCGGGTTGGAGAACGAGCCGGTCGACAGCACCCTGGCGAATCCGGACTGGGCGGACAGGACGATCGAGGCGCCGCCGTCGCCGAGCGCGAACATCTTCGAGCACCGCCATCGGTCGACGAGCGGTGTCCCGAAGTTCTCGCCGGCCGTGATGAGTACGGCACTGCCCTCGCTGCCGGCTTGGAGGAACCCTCTGACGAAGTTCAATGCGGCCAGTACTCCGTTGCACCCCTGCCTGATCTCCAACGCGGGGATCGGCAGGCCCACCGTGTTGTTCAGGATGTAGTGCTGTGCGGACCACACCTCGGGTCCCTGGTGATGCACGCTGCTGTGAATGAGCGCAGCGAACTCTTCCGCCTGTATGTCGGACATCCGTAGCGCCGTCCGCGCGGCGGCGATGGCGAGGTCGGGGGCTGGAGTGTCCCCCGCCACTGACACGGACAGGGTCCCAGTCAAGGCACGGGAGTCCTCGTCGTACTGTCCTTCGGCAACGGCCGTCTCGGAGCTGAGCCGGTCAGGAAGGCACGACCCGATGCCCGCGATGTAGATGTCACCCATTCGCATTGTCCAACCTCCGTCCTGTCGGCCAGGCGAGCCTCGGCCGCGTTGAATAGCTCGCCGAAGTGCGGTTCGACGCGCGCTCACGAGCCTCGTAGTGCATATCGTGGAACGTCATGTCCCGTACGGCGACTGTCGGATGTGGGGGCCTGTTGACCAGGAACGTCTCGTCACGGGCGGCTGGGGCAGCGCACTCGGCGTGGAACCGGCCCAGCATGGTGAGGGCCGAGTCCGGCAAGGCGGAGGAGGGATACGCAGCGGAGCCGCGGCGACCCACGCCAACGCCGCCAGGCGAGAGCCATCGCCGCGCGATGCCGCCCAACCTGTCCGCGCAGTCTCTGAGCCACTTGTCGAAAACCGAGGTCAGCACATTCCCCAGCTCGCCAGGTTGAACCGACACCTTGTCCCCCAACTGTCGACGACGATCAGATGCCGAGCATGCGCGCCACACTCTCGGTGTGAAAGACGCTGTCGCCGAAGGCGGCCGAGCACGCCTGCTGGTGGCGAGAGTAGAGATGCAGGTCATGCTCGTGGGTGAACCCGATCGCCCCATGCACCTGGTGGCCACGAGAGCAGATCCGTTGGTACGCCTCGCTCACCCATGCCTTGGCTGCGGCTACTTCCAACTCAGCCTCAAGACCCTCGGCCAGCCGCCAGACCGCCTCGTAGGCGATGAGCCGTGAACCGAGAACGTCGACAGCCATGTCCGCGCAGTGCTGCTGAACCGCCTGGAAACTGCCGATCGGTTTGCCGAACTGTTCCCGCAGGGAAGCGTGTTCGACGGTCATCTCCAACACCCGCCGCGCACCACCGACCATCTCGACACACGTGGCAGCCGCGCCCAGTGCCGAGATCGCCGCGACCACCTCAGTGCCTGCGCCGGGCTCGCCGAGGACTCGCGATGCCGGGACGTGGACGCCGGTGAAGTCAACCCGACTCTGCGGTTCGTTCCCCACCACGTCCAGCGGTACGCAGCCGATACCCGGCGAGTCCGCGTCCACCACGAGCACAGTCAACTTCCCCGGCCGACCAGTCGGAGCGGCCACAACGAGATCCTCTGCGGAATCGGCGTAAGGCACGAACCATGCTGAACCGTCCAGGGTGAGGCCGTTTGCCGACGTGGTCGCGACGACGTCGGAGTTCTCGGTCCCGACATAGCTCATCACCCGTCCCTGTGTGATCGCTCCGAGCCACCGCTCCCGCTGATCCTCGGTGCCGAATCGGGCGATCGGCAGCGCGGCGCAGACCACGCTCGGCAGGAACGGGCTGGGCACCTGGTGCGCCCCCAACTCTTCGATCAGCAAGCACGCCTCCAGGAAGCCGGCTCCCGCGCCGCCGTGGGACTTGGGCAGCGTCAGGCCGGTCCAGCCGAGATCCACCATCTCCTTCCACACTGTCTTGGAATACCCCGAGGATTCCGCGCGTACCGCCCGTACTCCGCAGCGCGCGGACCTGGACGCCAGAAACTCGGCAGCCGTGTCACGGACCAGTTTCTGGTCCTCGGTCAGGGTCAGGTCCATCGCTGGCGCCTCGCCTCCTGCAGTGTCCGCATGCTCAGCACCTGGGCAGCCCAAGGCCGCGGTGAGCGATGATCTGCCGTTGGATTTCCGTTGTTCCGCCAATGAACGTGGCGGCCACGGAGTCGAAGCGCAAGTGGGTGAACATCGCGTCGAGTGGGGCGTTGTCCCGTTGCCTCAGCGTGGCGAACCGGCCAAAGGCCGCCGTCCCAGTACGAGCGAGCCGCTGGCACAGTTCGGCTGAGAACAGCAGGCTGGCGGAGGCCTCATAGCCTGGCACGGCGCCGGAAGTCTGCTGGCTGACCGTGTAGCGCGCCAGGTTGTGCAACACCCGTATCTCTATTCGGCGCTTGGCGATCTCGTGTCGCAACGGCCCGAGGTCTGCGCGCAGGAAAGGCCGGGCCTGTCCGCTGGTGACGTAGTCGACCAGTCGCGAGAGGACCCTTTCGTATTTGATCGTCGCCCCGATGCCGGCCCGTTCGAAGCCCAGCGCTGTCATCGCGACCTTCCAGCCCTCGTTCTCCGCGCCGACCCGGTTTGCCACCGGCACCCGCACGTCGGTGAAGTAAACCTCGTTGAACGGCTCGGCACCCCGGAGATCCCTGATCGGTCGGATCGTAACCCCTGGCGTATTGGTGTCGACCATCAGGATGCTCAGACCCCTGTGCCGAGGTCGCGTCGTATCGGTGCGTACCAGCACGAACATCCAGTCCGCGTACTGGGCGAGTGAGGTCCACACCTTCTGGCCGTTGAGTATGTACTCCGTCCCCTCGCGCACCGCCTTTGTGCGCACCGAGGCCAGGTCCGAACCCGAGCCTGGCTCGGAGAAGCCTTGTGCCCAGGTCACTTCTCCTCGGGCGATCCCGGGCAGGTGCGCGGCCCGCTGCTCCTCGGATCCGCATTCCAGCAGCGTCGGCCCGAACAGCAACGCCCCAATGGCGTTCACCGTTGGTACTCCCGCCCGCATCAGTTCTTCCTGGAGGATCATCTCCTGCTGCGCAGAGAAGCCAGCGCCGCCGTACTTCACTGGCAGGCGCGGGGCGATCCACCCTCGTTCGGCCAGTGCAGCCGCCCATGCGCGAGCGCCTTCGCGGCGCACCGGATCCGCGCTGAGCCGGTCGGCCGTCCACTCGTAGCCGAGGGCGTCCTCCGGCTCAAGGCTGTTCTCGGCGCCGGGCTCGGGCAGGTAGTCGGCGGGAAACCGCTCGGCGACGAAGGCACGGACTTCGGCGCGCAGCGCGGCCTCCTGCTTGGTGTCCGCCCAGTCCACGTCAGGAATCCCCCTCGGCCTGTGCGGCGGCCACGGCGGTCGTCAGCTCGTCAGCGCGCTCGCGATCCCAGGTGTTGGGCGTAATGCCCTGGTCCCCCTGTGCGCGCAGCAGGTATTTGGCAATCTTGTCGGTGGGCGTGCGGGGAAGGGAGTCCACGAACTCGACGTAGCGAGGGACCATGAACCGGGGCAGGTTCTCCCGGCAGAACTCCACCAGCTCCTCGTGCCCGAGAGAGGCACCGGGACGGACCACGACAGCCAGCTTCACGTCATCCTCGCCCAGTTCGGAGGGAACCCCGATCGCGGCGCACTCCACCACCTCCGGATGCAGGTTCACCTCGCACTCCAGGTCGAAGGCGGAGATGTTCTCCCCGCGTCTGCGGATAGCGTCCCGCATACGGTCCATGAAGTAGAAGTAGCCATCCTCGTCGCACCAGACACGATCCTTGGTGTGCAACCACATGTTCCGGAAGCACTCCGCGGTGGCCTCGGGCGCGCCGTAGTAGCCGGCAGTGACTATCGAGGGCTGCTTGGGCCGCACCACCAGTTCCCCCGGCTCACCGGGTTCGACCCTGCGGTCGTGCTCGTCAACGACCGCCACCTCGAACAGCTCGTCGTGGACCTGCCCGC
Organism: uncultured Streptomyces sp.; assembly: GCA_965654005.1. GTDB lineage: Bacteria > Actinomycetota > Actinomycetes > Streptomycetales > Streptomycetaceae > Streptomyces. The sequence continues at coordinate 6,726 of CBFHCJ010000108.1, forward strand.
AGGAGCCCACCCGCCACTGTCCGTACGGGCTGGCTATGGGCAGTCCGACCTCTGTCGCGCTGTAGGTCTCCACCGAGCGCACGCCGAAGCGCTGCTGCAGCGGCTCGTCGAGCACCGACTTGCCGACATAGAACATCTCCAGCGGATGGTCCTTGTCCCTCGGACTCGGCGGAGCACTGAGCAGAATCGGGATCATCGAGAACACGCTCATCGCGACCTTGGCGTCAAAGCCGCGCACGTCGTCCCAGAACCGCGAGGCGCTGAACCGGTCGACGACGGCTACTGCGCCTCCACACAGCAGCGCCGAGAACACCCCGTCCCACAAGGCGGAGGCATGGTAGAGCGGGAGCGGGCAGTAGCTCGTCTTCCCCCAGCGGTCAAGGAAGTTCAGTGAGTCCAGTGAACAGGTCAGTGCGTGCGCGTGGGAGACCATCACCCCCTTGGACGGGCCGGTTGTCCCGGAGGTGTACATGATTGCCTGGAGGTCGGAGAAGCCCACCTCGACCCGAGGTCGTCCGCTGTCTCCGCTCAACAGGCTGGACATCGTCACAGACGGCTTGCCCAGGGCCGACCGTGAAGCCCCTACCGCCCCGTCACCACACAGCACGAGCCGCTGCAGATGGGGCAGCCGTGCCGCCAGCTGCGGAATCCTGTCCGCATACATCGCGTCGATGATCAGCGTCGTCGAGTCCGAGCTGTGCAGCACATGGCGCAGCAGTTCACCGTAGTAATCGGTGTTTACCGGCACTGCGACGGCCCCGATCTTGGCAAGTGCAAACATGGCGTGCACAATGTCGGGGTCGTTGGGGAGCATGATCGCCACGTGCTGCTTCGGGCCGATGCCGAGCGAAAGCAGGCCAGTCGCCATCCGATTAGCCATTTCTTCGGCCTCACCGTAGGTGACGTCTCCCTGATGGAACTTCAGGAAAGGCTCCGTCCGGTACGCCTCAGCCTGTCTGCTCAACAGGTCACCGACGACGAGATTCTCCAACGACTTCACGTTCACGAAATACCTCCGTAGCCAGCGGACGCCATGCACCTTGAGAACAGATGACGTATCAGCTGCACATTCGACGGATCAACCACGTGCGCCGCCTCTGTACTGAGCATCGGAAACAGAATTTAGAATGAGCCACGATGGGTCTGTTGCGCATGAGAAAACGGAGGGGTGCTTTTCTTCCTGAGGGACCCGATGACCTGGCCGTCCACGAGAAGGCTCGGCTACGGACCCACAAGGCGGCGGCAGTGCCTCGGGATGCCCTGAGCCCGGGGCCTCGCGCAGGTCAAACGACTGCGCCCCTCCAAGGGCGCACCCGGAAACGGAGGTGCCACGACACCCGAAGCGCAGCCGTCCGACGGACAGTGCGTCGAGTACGACAGGATGCGCGCAAGCCGGCACGGCCTAAACAGACAGTTGAATCAGTTTTGTCATAGGTACACACTCCCCTCGGTTGCTCAGATCATTGCGGCTGACCGCCGCTATTTCACCCCTTGGCGGAATTAATACGGCTCTGCAGAACTAATGCGCCGCTTGGTTGAACTGATAACACAACGTACCGGCGAAGGCCAACTCTGCCAACAACCCCTGAACCCTGTCAACAGAGGTTCCCCGCCGAGCAGTAGAGGGGATTCCCACCCCTCGGCGCTCACAGATCCGTACGTGACGATCTCTCGTCATATGGCTCCTGCCCCGCAGCCGTTTGAACTTCTTGCGCATCCACCGCATCACATAGGCGCCGCGTTCCAGGAGGGATGGAGTGTGGCGGGGAGGAAGGCCCGGAACATCGGACTGTCTCTACGGACCGAGCCGATCCTTGCCTCGCCCGGCAGCGCGTTGCACATTTCGGTAACCTCGTGCGCGGTGGCGCGGAAGGCGTCCATCACGGTCGGCCAGGACAGGTGCAGATCCCGGGCGGCCTGGATGACGGTGGCCCGGCGTCGCGTATCCGCCGCCCGGCGGCACCACGAGCCCGTGGTCCGGATGATCGTTCTGCGTCGAGCACAGAAATGATCACTCGATGGCCACGGGCATCCTGCTGCCAGGGAAACCTCTACTACCCCCGGCCTGACGCGACGTGACAGCTATTCAGCCTCGCTGGGACGACCACCGCTCAAGTCCGACAAGCCGTCAAGACTTGAGGTCGCCTGCCGGGAAACGGTGGAAGCGATGTGCGCGCACCGTCATCACCACTGGTCAGCGGTGGCAACTGTCGATCGCAGCCCGCCAGGTCCACCGTTCTACGATCAGGCCCCACGGCTCTCGTCCCAACTGGCGAGACCGTGACCGCCCGCCCTGAAGCGGAGTCCGGTCGTCCACGTGCTACGGGTTCAATGTGGAAGACCGTGGTTCGGGACAGGCAATGGACCAGACGCCATCCGATGACCGCGATCACCCTTGTGACGTCCGCATGAAAGCTGATCAAGCGCTGTGGCGTGTGCTCAACAAGCTGACTACCGTCACCACCAGTACCGGTTCGCCGTCCTGGTCGATGAGCTCGGCGAGCGTTCGCACGACACCGCGTCGGGGATCGGAGCGTGAGAGCCTGGTGTCGAGGGTGTGGAGTCGCAATCGCAGGCAGTCGCCCGGGCGCACTGGCTTGGTCCAGCGCAGCTCGTCCACTCCCGGGCTGCCGAGACTGGCGACCGTGGACAGGTAGTGCTTGGTGAACAGCCGCATCATCAGGGCAGTGGTGTGCCAGCCGCTGGCGATCAGCCCACGGAACGGGCCTTCCCCCGCTGCGACGGGGTCGACATGGAAGGGCTGGGGATCGTACTGGGACGCGAAGTCGACAATCTCCTTCTCAGTGACCACCACACCGTCGTACTCGTTGATCGCTCCTGGTGTGTAGTCCTCGAAGTAACGTTCGCCGACAGGGACGGAGAATCCGTCGACAGTGGGGGGAGCGTTCATGTCACCTGACCTTTGTGTGTTGAGCGGTTTGGGTGCCGTTCCGGCCCCGAACGGCCCGGCCCCGTCCCCATCAGCTGCCCCGAACTGCTGTGGCTCCTGCGGGTGCTGATCCTCCCAGTACCCATGCGGGACGCAACTCACGCCCTGGGCCGATCCGCTTGGCGACGACGCCACCAGCACCGCGCATGAGTCTGAGCACCTGCGCCGGCACGACTACCCAGAAACCGCCCGGGCCCCCCGAAGATCACGGACTGCAGTTGCCATGACAGAGCAACCCCATCCATGCTCTACTGCGTTCAGCCCGCACGACTCTGCTGGGAAATCATGACAGGCGTGACTGCCGTGTGAAGCAGAGAACGGCAGGGTGGCAGCCCTTGTTTCCTCTCGCTTACCGTTCCTTGCCCGCCCAGCCACCATGGTGGTGACACGATGACTGCGCCGCGCCCTCTGAGCATGCCCGACCAGTGCGACATCGTGCTGGATTTACCCACCCTTGTTGACGGTGCTGCAATCTGGCATATCGCCCGCGACTGTGGATCGCTCGATCTCAACTCTTCATATGCCTATCTACTGTGGTGCCGGGATTTCGCCGCGACCTCACGAGTCGTCAGGCTCGAAGGAAAGCCGGTCGGCTTCCTGACCGGTTACCGTCGGCCGGACGAGCCGGACACGCTCGTCGTCTGGCAGATCGCCGTCGCCGTCGACCAGCGCGGAAAAGGCCTGGCGTCGGCCATGCTCGACAGCGTGGTCGACGGCGGTGGACGACACCTCGAGACCACCATCACCACCGACAACACGGCGTCGATCGCGCTGTTCACCGCGTTCGCGCAACGCCACAGGGCGACGATAAGAAGGCGGCGAGTTTTTTCCGAGGAGCTGTTCCCCGATGCCCACAAGTCGGAGGACCTCTACCGGATCGGGCCGCTGAACCAGTGACAGTGGGGAGTCATGAACGTCTTCGAAACCCTGGAGTCCGAGGTCCGCAGCTATTGTCGAGGTTGGCCGACCGTGTTCGACCGTGCCGGTGGTAGCTGGCTGCACGATGAGCGCGGCCGGGCCTATCTGGACTTCTTCGCCGGTGCCGGCGCGCTCAATTACGGACACAACAACCCCATCCTCAAGCAGTCGCTGCTGGACTACATCGCCGCCGACGGAATCACGCACGGCCTGGACATGAGCACCACGGCAAAGCGCCGATTCCTCGAGACGTTGCAGGAACTGGTATTAGCACCGAGGGACTTGACCTACAAGGTCCAGTTCCCTGGCCCCACCGGGGCGAACTCGGTAGAGTCCGCGCTCAAGCTGGCGCGCAAGGTGACCGGTCGGGTGCCGGTCGTCAACTTCACCAACGCCTTCCACGGCATGACCCTCGGCGCGCTGTCGGTCACCGGGAACGCGGAGAAACGCCGTGGTGCCGGCATCCCGCTGGCACATGTCACCCCGATGCCCTACGACAACTATCTCGATGGGCAGACACCGGACTTCCTGTTGCTCGAGAAGCTGTTGTGCGACCGGAGCAGCGGTCTGGACAAGCCGGCTGCGGTGATCGTGGAGACCGTGCAGGGCGAAGGCGGCATCAATGTGGCCCGTGCCGAGTGGCTGCATGAGCTGGCCGAACTGTGCCGACGATACGACATCCTGCTCATCGTCGACGATGTCCAGATGGGATGCGGCCGTACAGGTCCGTTCTTCAGCTTCGAGATCGCCGGCATCCAGCCCGACATCGTCTGCCTGTCCAAGTCGATCAGCGGCTATGGCCTGCCCATGTCGTTGACGCTGATCAAGCCCGAACTGGACGTATGGGAACCGGGCGAGCACAACGGAACCTTCCGAGGCAACAATCCGGCCTTCGTCACCGCAACCACCACGCTGCGGACCTACTGGCGCGACGACACGCTGGTACGGGACACCCTGGTCAAGAGCGAGCACGTCGCCGAGGCGCTCGCCGGTATCGCACAAGCCCATCCCGGGCTGTCGCTGAAGGTCCGGGGGCGTGGCCTTGCATTCGGCCTGGTCTTTCCCGACGGCGATGTGGCGGGCAAGGTGTGCGCGACAGCTTTCGAGCGCGGGCTGCTGATAGAGACCTCCGGCCCCGAGGGTGAGGTGGTCAAGCTGATGCCGGCGCTGACCGTGACCCAGGAGGAACTGGACTTCGGGCTCGGCTTGCTGAGCGAATCCGTCGCGGCGATGGCCGCTTGAACCTGTGGAAGGGCGCTATATGATCGTGCGTTCGCTCGATGAACTGAACGACGGCGAAAGGGATATCCGCACCCAGAACTGGCGCAGTCGGCGAATCGTGCTCGCCAAGGACGGCGTCGGGTTCTCGGTGCACGAGACCGTGCTCTATGCCGGCACCGTCAACGACTTCTGGTATGCCAACCATGTCGAGTCCGTCATGGTCATCGAGGGCGAGGGCAGGTTGATCGACAAGGACACCGGCCGGAGCTACGAGCTGCGGCCGGGCACCCTCTATCTGCTCGACGGCCACGAGCACCACCGTCTGCTGCCCAGAACCGACATGCGCACCATCTGCGTGTTCAACCCGCCGGTGACCGGCAGGGAGGTCCACGACAAGAACGGGGTGTACCCGCTGATCCGTGAAGAGGAGGCGACCACGTGACCCGGACCGTCACCAAGCTCGAAGACCGCTACCCGACTCGAGTCACCGGCGAGCCAAAGCTGTTGCAGCGCCCTGACCCGACGGTATGGTCCGACTTGTCAGCCCCGGGGCCGATCGATCCCTCGGCGCTGGCTTCCTATGACTCGCGAGGCTTGCTCACGATCGACGGCATGCTCAGCCCCGCCGAGGTGGCTGCCTACCGTCAGGAGTTGGCTCGGCTGGCCAGTGACCCCGAGCTCGGCTCTGACGATCGCACGATCGTGGAGCCGGATTCGGGAGAGATACGGTCGATCTTCGAGGTGCACCGGGTCAGCCCGCTCATCGCAGAGCTGGCCCGCGACTCCCGGTTGCGCGACAGGGCTGAGCAGGTCCTCGGTTCAAAGGTCTACGTCCACCAGAGCCGGGTGAACTTCATGCCGGCCTTCGAAGGCACGGGCTTCTACTGGCACTCCGACTTCGAGACCTGGCACTCCGAGGATGGGATGCCCGCTGCCCGCGCACTCAGCTTCTCGATCGCGCTGACCCACAACCACCCGTTCAACGGCGGCCTGATGCTCATGCCGGGCTCACACCGCCGGTTCGCCTCCTGCGCCGGCGCCACACCCGAGAACAACTACAAGTCCTCGCTGCGCAGCCAAGTGATCGGCACTCCGGACCGGAGCATGCTCGCCGCACTCGCCGAGGAGTTCGGCATCGAGCAGTTCACCGGGCCGGCCGGCTCAGCAGTGATGTTCGACTGCAACACAATGCACGGCTCGGGCAACAACATCACCCCGTTCGCACGCTCGAACATCTTCCTGGTGTTCAACAGCGTGGACAACGCGTTGGGAGAGCCATTCGCCGCACCGGCGCCCAGGCCGGAGTTCATCGCGAGCCGGGAGCCCACCCCGCTGGTATGAACCC
>CBFHCJ010000109.1:0-13086 GCA_965654005.1 uncultured Streptomyces sp.
GTCCGGTCCCGGACCCCTCCTCCTGGTCGCCGCCACCGCCGGCACCACCGACGCCGGCCTCATCGACCCGCTGCCCGACATCGCCGACCTCTGCGCCGCCCATGGCGCCCGCCTCCACATCGACGCCGCCTACGGAGGCGGACTCCTCTTCAGCGACCGCCAGCGAACCAAGCTCACCGGCCTGGAGCGCGCCCACACCGTCACCCTCGACCTGCACAAACTCGGCTGGCAGCCCGTCGCCGCCGGCCTCCTGGCCGTCCGCGACCCGGGCGACCTGGACGCCCTGCGGCACCGCGCCGACTACCTCAACGCCGACGACGACACCGAAGCCGGGCTCCCCGACCTCCTCGGACGCTCCCTGCGCACCACCCGACGCCCCGACATCCTCAAGATCGCGGTCACGCTCAAGACGCTCGGACGCACCGGACTCGGCACCCTCGTCGACCACGTCTGCGCCGGCGCGCACGCATTCGCCGACCTCGTCCGGGCACACCCCGCCTTCGAACTGCATGCCCCACCCACGATCAGCACGGTCCTGTTCCGGCCCGCCGAAGCCTCCGACGACACCGTCGCCGCCGTACGCCGCACCCTCCTCCACGACGGCCGCGCCGTCCTCGGCCGGGCCCGCCTCGACGGCCGCCTCTGGCTCAAGGCCACCCTTCTCAACCCCCACACCCGGCCCGGCGACCTGGCCGCACTCCTGAACCTGGTGGAAGGAAGCACGCCCCGATGACCCACCTCCCGCACGAAGAACCCGAAGCGCCCCGCGACCTGGTCGGCATCGGCATCGGCCCGTTCAACCTCTCCCTCGCCGCCCTCGCCCACCCCCTCGCCGAACTCGACACCGTGTTCTACGAGCAGCGCCCCGGCTTCGACTGGCACCCCGGACTCCTCATCGACGGCACCACCCTGCAAGTCCCCTTCCTCGCCGACCTGGTGACCCTCGCCGACCCCGCCAGCCCCTGGTCCTTCCTCAACTACCTAAAGAGCCGCGACCGCCTCTTCCCCTTCTACTTCGCCGAACGCTTCCACATCCAGCGCGTCGAGTACGACGCCTACTGCCGCTGGGTCGCGGCCAGCCTCCCCGGACTCCACTTCGGCCACCAGGTCGACACCGTCCGCTGGAACGCCGAACGCGACGTCTTCGAAGTCGACTTCACCCGACTCGGCACGGACGACGAAGCCGATTCCCCCGGCCGCACGTACACCAAAAACATCGTCCTCGGCGTCGGCACCGAACCGCATGTGCCCCAAGCACTTCGGCCCCTCACCGAGGCCTCCGGCGTGCCCGTCATCCACGCCGCCGACTACCTCCAACACCGCGAGGCCTTCCTCGCCGCCGACCACATCACCGTCGTCGGCGCCGGCCAGTCGGGCGCCGAGGTCTTCCTCGACCTCCTGCGCCACCGCCCCGTCGGCCGCGAGAAGATCCACTGGCTCGCCCGCACCGAGGCCTTCGCCCCCATGGAGTACTCAAAGCTCGGCCTGGAGCACTTCACCCCCGACTACACCCGCTACTTCCACGCCCTGGCCGAACCCGTGCGCGACCGTCTCGTCTCCGCCCAGTGGCAGCTCCACAAGGGCATCGACGCGGACACCATCGCCGCCATCCACGACGAGCTCTACCGCCGCACCCTCCACGGCGGCTGGCCCGACGCCGTCCTCACCCCAGGCGTCCACGTCCGCACCGCCGGACGCATCGCCACCACCAAGGTCGAACTCCATCTGGAACACGTCCAGCAGGACACCCGCTCCCGGCTCATCACCGACGCCGTCGTCCTCGCCACCGGCTACCGCGAACGCCCCCTCGGCCGCATCCTCGCCGGACTCGAGCCCTATCTGCGCCGCGACAGCAGCGAACGGCCCCGCATCGACGACCAGTTCCGCATGGTCCTCGACCCGGCCGTCACCGGCGCCCTCCACGTCCAGAACGCGGAACTCCACACCCACGGCGTCGGCACCCCCGACCTCGGGCTCGCCGCCTGGCGCAGCGCCACCATCCTGAACGCCCTCACCGGCAAGGACCCCTACCCGCTGCCCGCGCGAACGGCCTTCACCACCTTCGGACTCCAGCCCCCGGACCGGATCCCGCCCGCCCAGCAGCACCGGACCATCACCCCGCTCGTAGACGGGTAGGAAGACGGGTAGTAAGAACACCACCAAGAAAGGAAGATCACCGGCGGCGGCCCGTGCGAAGGCTACGACACCGAGACCGGCCAGGCCGTACGCCGCGAAGTCAACGCATGGCTCCTCGGCGACGGACACCCCTTCGACGGGATCGTCGACGTCGCCGCCGCCGTCGCGGACCCCGCCGAACCCGAACGGATCCGCCCCGAGTTCAACTCCGGCGACGGCCTCCACGTCAACGACGCCGGCGCGAAAGCCATCGCCGACGCCGTCGACCTGTCACTCCTGAAGCTGTAGCACCTGGAACCCACCCGCGTCGACGGCCCCTGGTGGGCGGCACTCCGCCCCGACTCGCCCGCCCACCGCGAGGCCCGCACACAAGCCGTACGCGAGGCGGCGCAACGCGCCCGCGAATACACCGAAGCGCCAGGCACCGCGCACGGCCCTGGTGGAACTCGCGTAAGCCCTAGGCTCGAAACATGCGCCGAGCAAAGATCGTCTGTACATTGGGACCCGCCACCGACTCGTACGACCAGATCAAAGCCCTGGTCGAAGCAGGAATGGACATCGCCCGCCTCAACCTCAGCCACGGCACCCACGCCGAACACGAGGAGCGCTGTCAGCGCGTGCGAAAGGCATCCGACGAGTCCGGCCGCAGCGTCGGTGTCCTCGCCGACCTTCAAGGCCCGAAGATCCGGCTCGGCCGCTTCACCGAAGGCCCCGTACTCCTCGAACGCGGAGACACCTTCACGATCACCGTCGAGGAAGGCGTCGAAGGCGACCGGCAGACCTGCGGAACCACCTACGCCGGCCTCGCCGCCGACGTCACCGCCGGTGAACGCGTCCTCGTCGACGACGGCAAGGTCACCCTCGAAGTCACCTCCGTCGACGGTCCCCGCGTCCACACCACCGTCGTCGAAGGCGGCATGGTCTCCGACCACAAGGGCCTCAACCTCCCCGGCGTCGCCGTCTCCGTCCCCGCGCTCTCCAAGAAGGACGAGGACGACCTGCGCTGGGCCCTGCACACCGGCATCGACGTCATCGCCCTCTCCTTCGTCCGCAGCGGCCGGGACATCAAGGACGTCCACCGCATCATGGACGAGGAGGGCCGCCGCCTCCCCGTGATCGCCAAGGTGGAGAAGCCACAGGCCGTCGAGAACATCGACGAGATCGTCGCCGCCTTCGACGGCATCATGGTCGCCCGCGGCGACCTCGGCGTGGAGATGCCCCTGGAACAGGTCCCGATCGTCCAGAAGCGCGCGATCAAGCTTGCCAAGCGCAACGCCAAGCCCGTCATCGTCGCCACGCAGATGCTCGACTCGATGGTCAACAACTCGCGCCCGACCAGGGCGGAAGCCTCGGACGTGGCGAACGCCGTGATCGACGGCACGGACGCGGTCATGCTCTCCGGCGAGACCAGCGTCGGAAACCACCCCGTCGAAACGGTCAGGACGATGGCGCGCATCGTCGAGGCGGCGGAAGAGGACATCCTCGCCAAGGGCCTGCCGCCGCTCACCGAGAACAACAAGCCCCGCACCCAGGCCGGCGCGGTCGCCCGCGCGGCGGCGGAGACCGGCGACTTCCTCGGCGCGAAGTTCCTGGTCGCCTTCACCCAGTCCGGGGACACCGCCCGCCGCCTCTCCCGCTACCGCTCCCCGATCCCGCTGCTCGCCTTCACCCCCGTGCCGGCCACCCGCTCCCAGCTCAACCTCACATGGGGCGTGGAGACGTTCCTGGGCCCGCACGTCGACTCCACGGACGCGATGGTCGACCAGGTCGACGAGCTGCTGCTCAAGTACGGGCGTTGCGCGAGGGGCGACATCGTGGTGATCACGGCGGGTTCGCCGCCCGGGGTGTCGGGGTCGACGAACATGGTGCGGGTGCATCACATCGGGGAGGACGACAGTCCCAAGGAGGGCGGGTGAGCGGTCAGTACTTGGGGCCCACGTGGGTGTCGAGGAGGGCGACGGAGGCTTTGCGGGCGATGGAGATGGTCACGGCCGTGCGACTCTGGTTGAGCGGCTTCCACTCGACGCCGACCCTGTCGAGAGTGTCCGTGAAGAGCTTGACGATGTCCGTCGACGTGTTGGTGAAGAAGTACCGCGGATATGCGTAGCGCTTGCGCTCGCCGCCGACGAGCCGGGTGGTCCAATTGGTGATGCGGCAGCCGTCGGAGTGGATGAGTGCCGCGGATGAATTCCCAAGGGTGCGCGTCGACGATGGCTTGTTGCCAGGGTTCTAGGGCGATCCGGCGCTCGTGTTTCCTGCCGGGGCCGTGCTGGGGGAAGAGGCAGGGCCAGTGCTTGCTGGAGCAGGTGACGTAGTGGCAACCCTGCCGCTGGACACGGCATACCTTGTTGGCGGGGCGTACAGCTCGCATCGCTGTGGCGCACGCGTCGATGAGGCCGGGCCAGGCGTCGGCGCAGGCGATGCGGAGGAAATAGACGCCCCTCCGGTGGAGGCTTACGTAGCCGTCTCCAAGGTAGAGGCCCAACAGATAGGCATACGAGGCAGGTTCGTCAGGTGCGCGGGGGGTGTCGCAGCAACGAGGGCACGGAGTTGAGCGGCTGCGGTCGAGCGGCTCGAGGCGAACCTGCCAGGAGCGGATCGCCGCCCGGGAGATGCCGGTCTCTCTGCTCACCGAGTTGAAGCTGCGCCCCTCAGCTACCAGAGCAAGGGCTCGCTTGCGTGTGCCCATGTCATACATGCAGCCACTCTGCGCGACGAGCCATGACTGTGTGCAGCAAAAAGCGGATGTTCACGAGAAGGTGAACATCCGCTTTCAATTGGTGACCTTGGAATCTGAGGAAAAGTGCCCCGGGTCGGACTCGAACCGACACTGTATGGGTTTTGAATCCATTGCCTGCTGCCAATTGGGCTACCGGGGCCCAACGAATCAAAGGTTATCCTTGACCCGCCGCCTGACCACCATACCGCAGCTCGGTACGCTCTTGGGAGCAGTACCTGCCTGCCCTGGACCAAGGAGCCCCCGTGACCGCCCCCGAGTCGCCCCAGCCCGTCGCCGACGACGACAAGTCGCACGTGCCTCCGCTGACGACCCGTGTCGTCATCGCCGAGGACGAGGCGCTCATCCGGCTCGACCTCAAAGAGATGCTCGAGGAAGAGGGCTACAGCGTCGTCGGCGAGGCCGGCGACGGTGAGCAGGCCGTCGAGCTGGCCCGTGAGCATCAGCCGGACCTGGTGATCCTGGACGTGAAGATGCCGAAGCTCGACGGCATCTCGGCGGCCGAGAAGATCGCCGAGGAGCGCATCGCCCCCGTGCTGATGCTGACCGCCTTCTCGCAGCGCGACCTGGTCGAGCGGGCGCGGGACGCCGGTGCCATGGCGTACCTGGTGAAGCCGTTCAGCAAGAGCGACGTCGTACCTGCGATCGAGATGGCCGTCTCGCGATTCAACGAGCTGAAGACGCTGGAGCAGGAGGTCGCGGACCTCACGCAGCGGCTGGAGACCCGGAAGCTGGTCGACCGGGCGAAGTCGGTCCTCCAGACGGAGTACGGGCTGTCCGAGCCCGCCGCCTTCCGGTGGATCCAGAAGACGTCCATGGACCGGCGCATGTCCATGCAGCAGGTCGCCGAGGCCGTCATCCAGGACGCCGAGGAGAAGAAGGCCGCCAAGGGCTGAGACCCCGGGCCCAGGCGCGTACAAGAGAGGCCCGCGCCCCGATGTCCTAGCGCTTTCTCGGGGTGCGGGCCTCTTCGTATGCCCAAGAAGGCGTATGTCGGGAGGGCGGGCGCTCAGTCCTCGCCGAGGTACGCCTTCCGCACGGACTCGTCGTGCAGCAGGTCCTGCCCGCTGCCCGACAGCACGATGTTGCCGACTTCCATGACATGACCCTGGTCGGCCAGCGAGAGGGCCGCCTGGGCGTTCTGCTCGACCAGCAGAATCGTCGTGCCCTGGGACTTCAGTGCGGCGATGGTCGCCATGATCTTCTGCATCATGATGGGGGACAGACCCATCGACGGTTCGTCGAGCATCAGCAGCTTCGGCTGGGACATGAGGGCGCGGCCCATGGCCAGCATCTGCTGCTCACCGCCCGAGAGGGTGCCCGCCGCCTGCTTGCGCCGCTCGCCCAGGATGGGGAAGAGGTCGTACGCCCGCTGGATGTCCTTCTCGATTCCTTCCTTGTCCTTTCGGAGGAAGGCGCCGAGCTGGAGGTTCTCCGCGATCGTCAGGCGCGGGAAGATGTGCCGGCCTTCGGGGGAGTGGGCGAGCCCGAGGGCGACGATCTTGTGGGCGGGTACGCCGGTCAGCGGCTTGCCGTCGAAGGTGATCTTCCCGGAGGTGGGCTTCAGCAGTCCGGAGAGGGTGCGCAGGGTCGTCGTCTTGCCTGCCCCGTTGGTGCCGATGAGGGTGACGACCTCGCCGGCCTCGACCTTGAACGAGATGCCCTTGACGGCTTCGATCTTGCCGTAGGCGACCCTGAGGTCCTCGACCTCGAGCAGTGCGGTCACTGGGCTTCTCCCTTGGTGGTACCGGTGTTGCTCTCCGCGTCGACCGGTGCCGCGGCCTCTGCGGCCTCGACCTCTGCGGCCTCGGCCTCTCCGGGTTCGCCCGCGAAGGGCTCGCCCAGGTAGGCGGCGACGACGCGCTCGTCGGCCTGGACGACGTCGGAGGTGCCCTCCACGAGCTTCTCGCCCTGGACGAGGACGGCGACGCGGTCGCACAGGTTGAAGATGAAGCGCATGTCGTGCTCGATGACGAGAACGGCGATGCCCTTGTCGCGGATGGCGAAGACCAGTTCCTCGGCGGCGCGCGTTTCCTGGGGGTTCATGCCCGCCGTCGGCTCGTCCAGGAGCAGCAGTCCGGGCTCGCTGGCCAGCGCCCGAGCGATCTCCAGCTTGCGCTGCTCGCCGTAGGGCAGGTTACGGGCCAGGTGGTCGCGCTTGTGGGCGAGGCCGATGAACTCGAGGAGTTCCATGGCCCGTTCCTCGCTGGCCTTCTCGGCCTTCTTGAAGCCGGGGCCGCGCAGCAGGGCCGACCAGAGGCCTTCCTTGGTGCGGGTGTGGCGGCCGACGAGGACGTTCTCGAGCACCGTCATATTGGCGAAGAGCCGGATGTTCTGGAACGTACGGGCGATGCCTGCCTGGGTCACCAGGTGCGGTTTGGGCGGCAGGACGGTGCCCTTGTACGAGACCGTGCCTTCGGTGGGCACGTACAGGCCGGTGAGGCAGTTGAAGAACGTGGTCTTGCCGGCGCCGTTGGGGCCGATGAGGCCGACGATCTCGCCGCTGTTGACCGTGAAGTCGACGGAGCGGACGGCGGTGAGGCCGCCGAAACGCATGGTGACGTCACGGGCTTCGAGTACAGGTGTCGTCATGGTTCCTTACGCCCCTGCCTTCGTGGCGGCCGGTTCGTCGGTCGGCGTCGCTTGTTCCGGTTCATCGAGTTGGCCGGTCTCGTGGAATTCGAGCTGGCGGCGGCGGTTGGCGATGATGCCTTCAGGCCGGAAGCGCATCAGCAGGATGAGGGCGATGCCGAAGGCGAAGAGTTCGTAGTTCTGGAGGAACTGGAGTTTCTCGGGGATCAGGTACAGCATGCCGGCGCCGAGCAGGGGGCCGCTGACGGTGCCCATGCCGCCGAGGACGACGGCGGCGAGGAGGAAGGCGGAGTTGGGCGGGGCGGCGCCGGCGAACTGGTAGGGCTGGGGGTTGACGCTGTAGTTGACGTGCGCCATGACGGTGCCGGCGAGTCCTGCGAGGGAGGCGCCGAGGGCGAAGGCGATGAGTTTGACGCGGAATCCGTTGATGCCCATGGCGGTGGCGGCGGTTTCGTCTTCGCGGATGGCGATCCAGGAGCGGCCGATGCGGGAGTCTGCGGCACGGGTGAAGACGAGCACGACGATGGCCGTGACCAGGAGCATCAGGAAGAGGTAGTTGGCGAACCGGCCGAGGGTGAAGGGGCCGATGTCGTGGGAGTCACCGAGGTTGAATCCGAAGATGTTGAGGTCGGGGATCTGGGAGATTCCATTGGGGCCGTTGGTGATGTCGGGTCCGGAGTCGCCGTCGAGGTTGTTGACGGTGATACGGAAGATTTCTCCGAAGCCGAGGGTGACGATGGCGAGGTAGTCGCCGCGCAGGCGGAGGGTGGGTGCGCCGATGAGGACGCCGAAGACGAGGGAGGCGGCCATGCCGGTGAGGGCGGCGGCCCAGAAGGGGAACTGGACGCCGGAGAACCGGGAGTACTCGGAGCCGGAGACGAGGGCGGCGGCGTAGGCGCCGACGCCGAGGAAGGCGACGTATCCGAGGTCGAGGAGTCCGGTGAGGCCGACGACGATGTTCAGGCCGAGGGCGACGGTGGCGAAGATGAGGATGCTGACGCCGATGTTGGCGTTGTGGTCGTTGGTCTGGGTGAAGGGGAAGATCACGGCGGCGACGAAGGCGAGGGTCGCGGCGAATCCTTTGTGCCGGGTGCTGATCGCGGCGTAGCGGTCGAGGAGTCCGGCGTGGATGAGGCCCCAGGCGGCGAAGACGATGATGAGGAGGTAGCCGATGAAGGTTTCGCTGTCGTCGTCGTCGATGCCGATGCCGTAGGTGAAGACGAGGAGGGCGAGGGCCGTGCCGATGGTGATGACGGCGCGTTCGGCGAGGGGGGAGAGGTCGTGGGGGCGGGGCTGGTCGGGCTTGGTGAGGTAGCCGCGGATGCCGGTGCCGGGGGCGGGGTGGGGGAGTGCGAGGGCGCCGATGACGGGGAGTGCGGAGGCGATGACCGCTACGAAGGCGCCGGGTTCGAGGTTGACGAGGCCGCCGAGGTCGACGGCGATGGCGATGGCGGTGAACCAGCAGACGGTGAAGGCGGACAGGGCCGTCAGGAGGACGGGGGAGGTGGCGTCCGCCGGGTTGAGCCGGCGCAGTCCCGGTACGTTCCAGAGGGCGAGGGCGTACAGGAGGGTGAGGGCGCCGGCGACGAGGGCGAGGATCTGGAGTCCTGCCGGGTAGCCGTAGACGGTGAGGTCGCCGGGGAAGTCGGGGGTCCAGGTCCAGCTGAGGAAGGTGCTGGCGATGGTTCCGACGGCGCCGATGGCGATGAGGAGGCGGGCGGCGGCCTGGGGGAGGGGGATGGGTCCGCGCTCGGTCGCGGTCGTGGTGCTGGGGGTGGTGTTGGTCATGGTGGTCACGCCCTGTCCGCGACGCGTTCGCCGAGCAGGCCCTGTGGCCTGAAGAGGAGTACGAGGATGAGAAGGACGAAGGCCCAGACGGCGGCCCAGCCCTGCCCGCCAAGCTGCTGCATGCCGGGGATGTCGGCGATGTAGGCGGTGGCCATGGCTTCGGCGAGGCCGAGGACGAGGCCGCCGAGCATGGCGCCGTAGATGTTGCCGATGCCACCGAGGACGGCTGCGGTGAAGGCTTTGAGGCCGGCGACGAAGCCCATGTCGTAGGAGACGGAGCCGTACTTGAGGCCGTAGGCGACGCCGGCGACGGCGGCGAAGAGGCCGCCGATGGCGAAGGCGATGACGATGATGCGGTTGGTGTCGATGCCCATGAGCTGTGCGGTGTCCGGGTCCTGGGCGGTGGCCTGCATGGCGCGGCCGGTGCGGGAGAGGCGGACGAAGAAGGCGAGGACGGCCATGCACAGGGGGGCGGCGATGATCAGGAAGACGTCACCGCTTTGGATGGTGACGGAGCCGAGGTGGTAGGGCCCGAAGGGGAGTTGGGGGAAGACGCGGGCGGACTTGGCGTCGGGGTACCAGTTGAAGACGGCCTGCTGCAGGGCGAGGGAGAGGCCGATGGCGGTGATGAGGGGGGCGAGGCGTGGCGCTCCGCGCAGGGGCCGGTAGGCGAAGCGTTCGGCGCCGACGGCGATGAGGACGGAGACGAGTGCGCCGCCGACGAGCATCGCTGGTAGGGCTATCCACATGGATACGCCGGCTGGCAAAGCGAGGTAGACCGTGAGGGCTCCGAAGGCTCCGGTCATGAAGATCTCGCCGTGGGCGAAGTTGATGAGCTGGACGATGCCGTACACCATCGTGTAACCGATGGCGATCAGGCCGTACATCGAGCCGAGGAACAGCCCGTTGGCCAGCTGTTGCGGCAGCGTGTTCACCGCATGGCCTCCATGTGGTGGGGGAGAGTTTGGGGGATAGAAGGCGGGCCGCGCGGTGACGGTGGTCTGTGCCGCGCGGCCCTTGGTGTTATGGGGTGTTGATCCGGTCAGCTCTTGGGCTGGAAGGTGCCGTTCTTGACGGCCTTCCACTCGCCGTTTTCGACCTGGTAGACGGTCAGCTGCTTGTTGGTGGTGTCGCCGTACTGGTCGAAGGAGACCTTTCCGGAGATGCCTTCGAAGGAGGTGTTCTGGACGGCGTCGACGACTTTGGCGCGGGCGTCGGAGGGGATCTTGCCGTTCTTCACGACCTGGCCGACGGCCTTGATGATGGCGGTGGCGGCGTCGTAGGAGTAGGTGCCGTAGGTGCCGTAGTCGCCGGGGTACTTCTTGGCCTTGTAGGTGGCGACGAAGTCCTTGGCGGCGGGCAGGGTGTCGACGGGGACGCCGACCGAGGTGGCGAGGTCGCCTTCGGCGGCCTTGCCGGCGGTCTTGATGTAGCTGGAGCTGAACATGCCGTCGCCGCCGAACAGCGGGATCTTGGCGCCGGCCGCCTTGAGCTGCTTGGTGAGGACTTCGGACTCGTCGTACTGGCCGCCGTAGTAGAGCAGGTCGGCGCCCGAGTTCTTGATCTTGGTCACGAGGGTGGAGAAGTCGCGGTCGCCGACGCTGACGTGGTCGGTGCCGATGACCTTGCCGCCCTGCTTCGTGAACTGCTCCTCGAAGACCTTGGCGAGGCCGGCGCCGTAGGTCTGCTTGTCGTCGACGACGAAGGCCTTCTTCTTCTTGAGGCCGTTGTAGGCGTAGTCGGCGGCGAAGCCGCCCTGGTTGGCGTCAGTGGTGGCGGTGCGGAAGTACGTCTTGTAGGGACGGACCTTCTTCGTCTGCCAGTTCTTGCCCTGGGTGAGCTCGTTGGAGGTGTTCGAGGGGGAGATCTGGACCAGGTTGGCGGTGGCGAAGACCTGCTGCATCTGCGTCGCGACACCGGAGTTGAGGGGGCCGACGACGCCGAGGACGCTGTTGTCGGCGACGAGCTGGGTGGCGTTCTGCTGGCCGGTGGCCGGCAGTGCCTTGTCGTCCAGGGCCTGGAGCTTGAAGGTCACGCCGGGGACGGTCTTGTTCTTGTTGGCGTCGTCGACGGCGATCTGGGCGCCGTACTGGATGCCAAGACCCGTCGCGGAGTTCTGACCGGTCAGCGGGGCGTCGACGCCGATCACGACGGTGGTGTTGCCGGACGAGCCCTTGTCGCCGCTGTCGCGCGAGCCGCAGGCGGTGAGGGTGAGTGCTCCCGCTGCCAGCGCGGCGGTGATGGCGATGAGCGAACGTTGACGCACGATCAGTCCTTTCCCTGGCGCGGCCCTCCCTCCTGGAAGAGCCGGAGTCGATCGCCGGGTCGGAGTGACAATCCGACCGCGCGGTGACTGGGCGTGACTCTAGGGGTGAGTGGGGAACGTGGAGGAGGGGTTCACCGAGGCTGTGACGCTCTTGTTACCTAGGCAATGCAGAGCGGTATTCAGTGGGTGGAAGAGTTGAATTTCGAACCGATTCGCCCCGTCCGCATAGTGAGAACGTGCAGGACGCGTCGGGGCCGTGTTCAGGCGTCCTGGTCGTTTTGGTGATTACATGGAATCGTTGCCGTAGGTGTCCTGCAGGGCTTCTGAGGGGTCCCGTGCAGGGCGCGCTCCGGCGATGAAACGGTGAACTTGTATTGCGTGCGCATTACGCAGCGTTACGTCCAGGAAAGAGAGTCCGGCATTCTCCGGCACTTTCCCGCATTCCGTCACATGCATCGTGATGATGATCTCGCGGTGCGATCCTGCCTTCGTCTGGAAAGGAGTGTGCGGGCTCGAGGTCACGAGAAGGCCGGCACAGGGCTGGGCTTTCCGTGTCACGGTGACCGGCGGGCCGGACCGCACGCTCATGGCGGCCCGCTCGTCCGTGCGGAACGTGGTGGCCGGACGCCCGGACCGACGGCGTCGCGGACGTCGGTCACCCGGTTCAGCCCGCCGTGTGTATGTGCGCCTCGTCGCCGGGGTTCACGTCCCGCAGCAGGCAGGTCAGGCGCGCGCTGCACACGCGCCTGCCCGCCTCGTCGCTGATCACGATCTCGTACGTCGCCGTCGTACGCCCCCGGTGTACCGGCGTGGCGACGCCGGTGACCAGGCCGGAGCGCACTCCTCGGTGATGGGTGCAGTTCAGGTCGACGCCGACCGCCCTCTTGGAGCTGCCGCCGTGGAGCATGGAGCCGACGGAGCCGAGGGTCTCGGCGAGGACGGCGGAGGCGCCGCCGTGCAGCAGCCCGTACGGCTGGGTGTTGCCCTCCACCGGCATGGTCCCCACGACCCGCTCCGCGGAGGCCTCCTGGATCTGGACGCCCATACGGGTGCCGAGGTGTCCGGCGGAGAAGAGGGCGGGCAGGTCGACGCCGAGCGCGGCGTACTCGTCGACGACTTCCTGTGGGAACTTCACGGTGTGCTGCTCGCCCATGGGCACGGCTCCGTTCGTGATCGGTGACTCGGCTGCGGCTGAGCAAACGCTCAGTCGGTCGCCGATTGTTCCAGGCGGACCACGACGGACTTGCTCGCGGGGGTGTTGCTGGTGTCGGCGGTGGCGTCCAGCGGGACCAGGACGTTCGTCTCCGGGTAGTACGCGGCGGCGCAGCCACGGGCGGTCGGGTAGTGGACGACGCGGAAGCCGGGGGCGCGCCGCTCCACGCCGTCCTGCCACTCGCTGACCAGGTCGACGTAGGACCCGTCCGTCACGTTCAGCGCGTGGGCGTCCTCGGGGTGGACGAGTACGACGCGACGGCCGTTCTTGATGCCGCGGTAGCGGTCGTCGAGGCCGTAGATCGTGGTGTTGTACTGGTCGTGCGAGCGCAGGGTCTGCAGCAGCAGCCGGCCC
>CBFHCJ010000110.1:0-13057 GCA_965654005.1 uncultured Streptomyces sp.
GGGATGCCGGGTGGCGCCTCCCAGGAGACACGACCGGGGCACCACAGGGACGCCGTTCGTACTTCGCTGCGACTCTTCTGGAAGGGCCCGGCTGGCGCTTCCGCCGGAGGAGCGGCTGGTAGCGCGGGCCGCGAGTATCGAGGCGAAGTGGGTCATGCAGCCCGCGGAGGTCTCGGCCGAGGAGGTCAAGGCCGCGCAGCGGGCCGCGATGACTCGCATCGAGGTGGTGGAGGCCGTCCGGGAGATCACCGTGGAGGTGCCGGGCCGCCAGGGCTGCCGGGATTGCGGTCCGCAGGGGCCGGCACCCGCGGCAGCTTCTTCAGACGGGGCACCTGGGTGAAGCGGCGGGTGTGGTAGGCGGAGGCGACACGACTGGTCGCGACGTGGCGGCCCCCGACCCCCGCGGCGGGTCAGAACGAGCCGGGCTCGATGATCTCCTCGCCCTCGTCGTGAGGGGGCTCAAAGCGGGCGTAGAAGTCCTCCAGCGCCGACTCCGAGACGGTCAGCGCGTTGGCGTCCTTCCGCTCGTTGCGCTCGGCAAGGCGCCTCAGCAACTCCTCACGGGGGACGGGGAAGTACAGCAGCCGCGGGCTTCCGCCGGCCTCCTCGACGAGCTTCTTCCACTCGTCGCGGGCGGCACGTGTCCACAGTCCGTGGTCCAGCACGACGTCCTGCCCGGCACCAACCCGCTCGACCAGCTCTTCGCGGACCTCGGCGACCACCGGGGTCTCCAGGGCGAAGTAGTCCCGCTCCGGGTAGTCCACGCCGTAGCGGCCGTGCCGGGCGAGCACCCGCTCGTCCACGGACAGCCGCACCGCCCCGGACGGCTCCAGCCGCCGCCTGGCGTACGTGGTCTTGCCCGACCCGGTCAGCCCGACCAGCAGATACACCACCGGCCCGCTCTGACGGCCTACCGCCTTCACCCGCACTCCTCCTCCACCCGCTGGGACTCCTGCGCCCAGCCTGCCACCCTCCGCCCCGCCGCGCGGCCGATCCGGCCGCACCCTCCCCCGGGAGGTCAGCCGTGATCCCCTGGGTCCTCAGACCTGTCGGTGCTCAGCCTTGCCGAGCGCCGACAGCACGCGCGTCGGATTCCCGATCAGGTCGAGCAGGGCGCTGGTCCGACGCGCCCACCGAGCTGGATCGTCGCCCTCGGCGAACGCTGCGGTCGACTTGAACTGATCCCGGAGGTTGCCCGGCAGACGCCCAGCCAGCGCCGCCGCGAGCACACGGCCCCGGCCAGCTCGCGGCGAGGCCGGCCGCATGAAGCGGGCCGGCTTGCCGGTCGCCTGGACGGGAGCGTCGGAAGCGGTCTCGAGGGCCGCGACGGCCTCTCTCACCCAGTCGGCGTCCCAGGCATCCGGGAGCGGAACTGGGAGCTGCTGAACGCCGGAGATCGCTTCCCGCCCCAGCACCAGGGAGAGCCCGCCGGGGTCCTCGTGGTAGTTGAGGTAGCGGGCGACGTCGACGCCTGGAGGGCAGACCTCGTCGAGGACGACGTCGCCGACGAAGTCGCTGGGATCGATGAGCCAGCCCTCGCGAACCACGACGGACGGATTCAGATGGACTCGGTACAGGTAGAACTGGTTGCCCCGGTCGGCCTGGTCGCGGATCCGCCTGAGCATGTTGTGGACCGCGGCCTCGTACGTGCCGATGTGGAGCGCCTTCGCCCGCTGGCGTGCGGCCCAGGCGGCGACATGCTCGCCGCCGCCCATCCTCATGCGGGTCTCGGGCGTGAGGACGGCGGCCGGATCGAAGTCCCTCGTCGGCCAGTCCGGCTGCGTGCTCGTGTGGTACCAGGAGACGGTCGCAACCCGGTCGTCGTCGAGCGCCGGGTCGTCGGGATCGACCGTCACCCGGGGCGCGTCCTCGTGCTCGCACGTCAGGCCGCAGCCGGAGCACTTCTCTCCGCCCTGCTCCCACCGGTCGATCCAGTCCAGGTCGACGACGAAGCGACGGCCGCAGCCGCCGCACAGCATCTGCCGGTCGCGCGAGAAGTCGATCAGTCGCTCCACGGCTCCATTCTCCGGGAGCGCTCCGCGGGGCTGGCCAGACCCGGCACATGTCGAGCGGACGACCTGTCGTCGTTGGTGCTCGCACTCTAGAACGAACCTCAGCAACGCTGGCTGACCAGGCCAAATGCGGCCCACGCAGATCGGATCATCACCTAGAAAACGCCGTATCGCCACCTGTTCACTGACGCCGCGCTAGTGGCGGAACGCACCGCCGCGGCTTGGGGGCGTGAGTGTGGGGCTCTTCGCAAGGCTGGCACCTCATGCCGAGGACATTTCAATGCAGGAGGGCTGCGACGGACGCAGGGAGAAGAGCCCGCAGATCGGTGATCTGAACGCGGGCGGCATTTGTCGCGGTGAACTGGGCGATGGACATGTTCGGCGTGCCGAAGACGGTGGTGAAGGTCCGCAGCGCCCCTGGGCTGCGGACCAGGGCCCAGGGCAACCTGCCCCTGCACGACACCGCCCAGAACCGGATCTGGCTGGAGATCGTCTTCCTCGCCCTCGACCTCCTCGCATGGATGCCGATGCTCGCCCTGACCGGCAAAACCCGCCGCTGGGAACCCAAGAAGCTCCGCCTGCGGCTGTTCTCCGCCGCCCAGTTCGTGAACACCGGCCGCCGCCACTGACTGCGTCTGCCCACCCGATGGCCATGGACGCCCCTGATCACCATCGCCATGAACCGGCTCCAGACCCTCCCGAACCCCGGCTGACCAGCCAATTCGACCGTCCCAACAACCCGCACGACCACCCCGGGAGTGGAACCCGGCGCCCACCCCACGCGACAACCGGGCCACCGGCGTGCCCACCACCAGAAAAGCCGCACCCCACACGCACAGAGTCCCCGTCAGCGAACTGACGAGGACTCGTGAACGATCGAGGCTAACCTCCATTCCATGCAGTTCACCCTCGATGGCGAATCCTTCGAGCTGACGCCCACGCTTGTTCGTGGGCGTCTTGCTGGTCACGTGCCCGAGGGGATCCGCGGGTACTGGGTCGAAGTAGATGGTGTGCGTTGGCCGGTCAAGCAGGTCATCTCCCTTGCGACAGGTGCCAAGCGCAGCCGGTTTCAGTCGCATGACTCTCGGCGGTGGCTACAGAACCTCGGGTTCTTGATCGGTGCCGGATCCTCGGCCACCGAGAGCGGCTCGGTCCCGAGGCTGACCGGCGCGTCTCGTCGTGGGTCTTTCGACGAGTCCCAGCTCAAGGAACTGGAGGCGCTCGACGTCCGTGTTGCGTTCTCGTGGCTGAGCGCCGGCCCGATCACGCTGGACGAAGCCGGCCTGCCGAGGTTTCCCGGACTCCCGCGAGTGCCAGGGCTCTACCGCTACGATTTCGGTGTGGACGACGACGGCATCCGCGTGCTCTACATCGGGGAGTCCGTGGAGCTGGCCAGGCGAGCCAGCAACTACCGCAACGCCAAGACGGATCGCTCTCGTCAGCGCACCAGCCGCCGCATCCACAAGGAGATCGTCGGCCACTTGGAGTCCGGTGGTTCGATCGAATTCGCCATCGCCACGTCAGCCCGCTGGGGTGACGATGTCGAGCTGGACCTGCGGCTCAAGTCCGCCCGTCGCCTTGCCGAGAACGCTGCGGTGCTCCTCGCGCAGTCGCAGTCCGGGATCCGCGTGCTCAACATCGACGCGGAGCTGGGAGAGGACAGCGAGTGAGCAGTTTCCCGGATCTTCGCTTCCTGCTCTCGATCAACAGCGAGAACGCGTGGAGCGATCTGCTCGCCACCCTCATGAATGCCGACCAGGCGATCACCCGCTCCGTGCTCGGGATCGAGGCTGTTGGCCCGCTCCAAATTCGTCGGGAGGTCTCGAAGTCGCGGGGCCGGAAGGCATCGGATCGACCCGACCTGGTGGTGGAGGCGAACGGTCAGGTTGTCGCTGTCGTCGAAGTCAAGCTGCTTGCCGGCCTCGGCATTGAACAGCTGGAGCGGTACTACAAATACGTCGCCGAGGAGGACCGAGACGACTGCCAGTTCGTGGCGGTCTCGCTTCAGCACATCCGCCTCGACACCACCCATGCCCAGGACTGGCAGAACCTCACCTGGGAGGAACTCATCGCTCCCTTCGCCTCGTCCTCGGTGCCGTGGGCCGCGACGACCGCCACAGCCTGGACGAGCCACATCGAGTCCCAGGTGCCGGAGGTGGATGGCGACACCGTCTGGAATCAGATCGACGGTATCGACCTGTACCTCGGCCTCCGGCTTCGTGCTGCCTATATGTACGACAACGTCGCCTTGCCCGGCGGCTCATCGAAGTCCATCCGGGAGATCGGCTCCGGTGGCCTGTACGTCGCGATCGTGGACGCCCCGATTCCGGGCAGCGGTTACACCGTCCGCTGGGAAGCCACCGAGAGTTTGCCGACTCAGGACGTTGGCAAGCTCGTCGACAGCAGCGGGCTTCGTGGGGTCGACTTCCGCTTCTTCCTCGTGCAGCAGCAAGTCACCTCCTCCAAGGCCTACGACTGGGATCACCTGGCGCTGCTCTGGCAGGAGTACCTCGCCCAAGAGGACTGGATTCCGTGGAGACCCCATCCGCCGCGCAAGACGTTGCAGTGGGAGAAGGATGGCGTGGCTCGACTCAAGGAGCTCGGCGCTCCAGCGTTCCTCGGCAATGGCTACGGCGAGGGGCAGGCCAAGCTCAGCGGTGAGGTCGAGTTCGGCGCGCGCTTCGTGCTGCCGCCCTCAACCACACTCAAGGAAGCCGCCGAGGTGCTCAGCAGGGTGGCCGTGATCGGGTCCCGGATGGCACAGCACGCGACTCAGCCGCGAGGGAGACTGTGATCGCGTTGATCGACGGAGAATCTGATAGCGGCGATGCAGGGGTGGACGGATAGATGACGGGCGACTTTGGACCCGACCGCTTGCGGCAGCTCTTCGGCGACCCGAACGAGGACGGGGTCTACCTTGTCGGCGTCGTGGAGTTCTCGGATGATGCGAGCGAGGACCAGTGGTCGTACGTCGGGAACACTCAGATGGGGACCCTGGAGTCAGTTGCCAGCAGGCTCGGCTATGAGCGGCGTGACATCACGATTGCGGAGCCTTACCGAGAGCCTGGCCGTGGGGTGCTGCCGGACGGAACAGAGCTGGCGGTCACTTCGATTGCCGTGCGAGGGAGTGCATCCTGGCGTCGGAGTAGCCGGGAGCCAACGCCGGAGGAACGGCTCCGGTGGGCAGGGCATCCAGTGCCACCGCCACCTCCGCCCGAGCCGGTGCCGGTCGGTCCCAACATGGAGACGGCGAGGCCTCGGATCGAGGAGCACCAGGGCGAGGTCTTCTACACGAAGACCGGCAAGTCCTTCACCTACCGGACCAGCCGCTACACCCTGGTCATCGTCGAGAGCCGGCGCAACGTGCAGTGGCACGAGATCAGGTCAGCGCTGGAGGCATGGCCGATCGCGGGGCCGTCGGAGATTCCACGATGCCCCGAACGTTCTGGGCGGTACGTCTACGGGATCGTGTCAGACGAGCGGATCCGCCAAGGGGACTGGTGACAACCTTGGACCTGCGGCTCTGTGGCGGCTGATGCGATGCTCGCCGAACCTGCCAAATCGTCGGACGCTACAGCTACGGTCATGGGCGAGGTTCTACTACCGCGACATCCTCGTCGACCGAGCGCCGAGGAAGACCCGAGCAGTGACGAGGACGCATGGCCGAGGACCAGGAGTACGACGAGGTCGACGCAGTTGTTCGTATCCCCAAGGGCGAGCGTCTCGCCGACTCGCGGAAGAGCGAAGGCTGGAGTCGTGGGTTCACTCCCAAGACGAGTGACAAGGGACCGGAGCACGTCGAGATCCGCCTGAAGGCCGAAGACGAGTCAGGTTTCGCAGACAAGCCTGGGATCGTCTACGTCACCGAGTACGTGGAGGATCAGCGTCCTCAGCTCACCCCCGGCCAACAGGCCATGGCTGACATCGCGGGCCAGATCATCGATGGTCTCGTAGAAATCGCAAAACCTCTCGTTGCCCACTGGTGGCACACCCAGACCGTGCCGTTCCTCGTTGCCAAGCGCGAAGCCTTGGTGCGGAAGCAGCAGGCCCGCAGAGCCCAGAAGAAGGCCTTGCGGTCCGGGGTCACGACGACACCTCCTATTGCTGTCCCGGGGGTCGAGGCTGACGCGCCTTCCCACGATGTGGCCACCGCGCCCAGCGACCCGAAGGTCACTGTGACGAGCGAGCAGTTCCAGCAGATGTTCATGACTTGGCTCGCTCGTGAGGACGCCCAGCAGGCGCTCTGGAGCCTCATCGTGAATGCCAAGGTCGAGGATGGCGGTGCTGCCACCCTGGCATGGCAGCAGGAACTGAAAGAGCTTTCGCCTGAGCAGCGAACCGAGCGGGTCATGGAGTTCTTCGCTACCAACCCCTCGATCCTGAAGGACTTCACTCGTCAGCTCATGGGCAGCATGTCCCTCGGGCTCGGCGAGACGACTCTCAGGCGCGACCAGGTGTAGGGCCGTGCCGTTTCAGGATGGCGCGTCACTAGCCTCGCCCATTCATGGGCTTGTTGGGCACGGCTGACGTTGGGAGTACCGAGAACGCTTCTGATCTGCCACTTCGCCGTCCGGAGCGGCTCTCTGGCTCGGCCGGTGTGCTGCACCCGCCAGGTGCGCGGTGTCCTGCCCGCGTCGGCGAGTCGCTGGCGCCTAATGGTGGAGTCGGATATCGAAACGGACGGAATAGCGGAGACCGGCTGACGCCACCCGCCGGGGTGGTCTGGACTCGGGCCAAGGGGACCGGCTATCCCAGGTCCGGTGAAGCCCGTAGTAATCGCCAGATGTGGGGCCGGGTTGGCCTCTACCCTGGTGCGGTGAGTGACTATTCGATGTCAGCCAAGGACGTTGTCGCGCTTGTGGAGCGGCTCGACGCCCACGGCGTAGATTCGTGTATCGGGGGCGGGTGGGGTGTAGACGCGCTGCTCGGGGAGCAGACGCGAGAACATTCCGACCTTGACGTGTGGGCGCCGGCCGCACATCTTGAGCAACTGTTCGTCGCGTTCGCGGAGGCCGGCGTCGACCGGATCTTCCCGTGGCCTGGCGACCGTCCGTGGAACTTCGTCCTGCACGACGGCGTCCGGCTGCGGATCGACTTGCACCTCTACGAGCCGCTCGCGGACGGATCACTGCACTACGGATCCGTGGTGGAGGGCGGTCCCTTTCCTGCTGAGGCACTCTCCGGACACGGTTCGATTGACGGCACTGCGGTGCGGTGCGAGTCGGCTGAGTGGGCGGTGCGCTGGCATACGGGATACCCGGCTCGTGAAGTCGATCGCCACGACGTGCCGTTGCTGTGCCAGCGGTTCGGGATCCCTCTGCCGGAAGGTTTCGAACCGCTGAGCCAAGAGCCCGGTGCAGGCGCTGGGTGATCTTCCTCCATCGGCGTCTCCTCGTACCCGGCGCGGGACGCTCAGGCTTCTGGCTGCCGTTCCTCGCGCAGCAGGGCGAGGAACGGCAGCCAGGTGCAGGTCGCGCACTGTTGCCGGACCTGCGCAGGGGTGAACCATCCGGCAGGCCCGCACTCCGAGTCCGGGGGTGGATCCACCGGCGGACCGGCGAGGCCGGTCTGCGCGGTGAACATCAGCGTGTACGACACCGGGAACGGATACGGGTAGCTGTCCGGTGGTTTCTCGTACAAGGTGAACCGTTGCCATCCGAGCAGCCTCAGTGCCTCGGCCGGCACGGGAAGCCCGGTCTCTTCGTTGATCTCTCTCGCCGCGGCCCGTCGGGCGTCCTCGCCGGAGTCGATGTGACCGCCGGGGACGTCCCAGCCCCGTCCGGGGAGGTTGACGTGCGTCAGCAGCAGGTGGCCGCGGATCTCGGAGACGAGGCCGAAGGCCGCGGTGGTCAGGTGCTGTGGCGGGTGGAAGTCTGCGCTGACCACCTCCATCAGATGCGGCACCGGGATCCATGGGGCGCTGCCGGTGGCGATGACCTCCTCCGTCATAGGTTCGCTCGCAGGGTGTCGACCAGCATGGTCGTGGAGTACGGCGCAATCCGGTCGATCGCGTGCACGTGTGCCGCGACCTCGACGGCGGACGCCACTTCACTCGGGTAAGCGGTGATGCTTGCGCGCGCGGTGGCGAAGACCGTCGGACGCAGGAAGCGGATCTGTCGGTCGGCGGTGGGCTCGTCGTAGAGGAACACCCGGTCGACGCACCTCAGAGCGCCCACGAGGACGGCGCGTTCGCGTTCGCCGACGATGGGCCTGCTCGGGCCTTTGAGGTCCCGGACCGACTGGTCGCTGTTCACCCCGACGACCAGGAGGTCACCCAGCCGACTCGCCTCCTCCAGGAACGTCAGGTGTCCGGCGTGCAGGAGGTCGAAGCAGCCGGTGGCGAGCACGACGGTCCGGTCGCCGGGCCGGCTGCTGAGCCAGTCCCGGATGTCATCGAGTGGCACCGGGCCGGTTCCGCCGTCGCGCGGCGCCGTCATCGCGCGGCGCCCATGAGCAGGTCCCGCGCCGGTGTCAGCTCGACCCACCGGCCGTCGTCGGCGGCCGAGGCGTAGGCGCCGTCGATCACCAGGGAGGTCGTCAGGGACTCGGCCAGCAGCGGTGCCGCCTGTTCCGGGTGCCGTGTTGTGGTCAGGAAGTCGGCGAACATCGCGGCGAACCAGTCTGGGTGCCTGGGGTCGTCGAAGTTCGATCGCAGGGCCGCACGGTGCGGCCGGCCGTTCAGGCTGTACTGGACGTCGTCGTTCTCCACGGTGACCCAGCCGCCGCTGCCGATGATCGAGTAGTAGCTGTTGCGGTAGCCGGCCGACCAGGTCACATCCAGTTCGATCTGGACGTCGTCATCGCACCGGATCATCAGCTTCGCGGTGTCCTCCGTGCCGGTGTGCCCGTCGTGGCGCAGGGAGCCGGTCAGGCAGGACACGGCCAGCGGCGTGCGCCCGGTCAGGTGGGTCGCCAGGTAGACGCTGTGGGGGCCGTGGTCGCGGAGGATCCCGCCGCCGGCGATGACCGGATCGCGCCGCCAGTGCGGGTTCCACTCGGGGACGCCGACGGCGTGGCCCTGGCGCAGGGTGCGGAAGCGGGCGCTGAGGACGTCGCCGAAGCCGGGGCTGCGGACGACCCGTTCCATCTCCGTCAGGATGGGGGCGAACTTGTAGTTGTGGCAGGGGTAGAACACCTTGTCCGAGGCCGCGATCTGGTCGAGCACGCGGTCGTAGCGGCCCTCGTGCGGCATCAGCACCGGCTTTTCGCACAGCACGTGCAGACCGTCGCGCAGCCCGCGCTCGATGTAACCGGCGTGGCTGTTGGGCGGCGTGCAGATGTCGACGAAGTCGACAGCCTCGCGGTCGATCATCTCCTCGTAGGTGGCGTAGGCGCGCAGCCCGGCCCTTTGGGCGGCTGCCGCGCGTGCCGGAGTGGGGTCGACGACGGCGATCACGTCGATGCCCGCGGCGTTGTGGTATCCGATGGCGTGACCGGTCGCGATGGTGCCGTAGCCGATGAGGGCGCCCCTCATGATGTACCTCCGTCACAGAGCAGTTGGAGAAGCTGGTCGCGGTGCGCGGTGAGCTGGACGTCCGAGCGCACGCGGTAGGTGGGGCAGTTGCTGACGGCCGCGTGCAGTTGCGCGCGCATCCGTGCGTACTGGGTGGCGAAGGCGCGGTAGTCGCCGCCGCACAGGTCCAGCAGGTCCTCTTCGAGCCGGTAGACGTTGAGCCCGAGAGCGAACTGTTCGACGATGCCGGCCGCCTCGTCGGGGGGCAGTTGCTGCACGTCGTGTTCGCCGGGGGCGCGGAAGTCGGCGATCCACACGGCGCGCAGCGGCACCGCGGCGCCCGAGTGGTGGGGGAACGCGTCGTACGGGTCGACGAGGCGCTCGCTCGGATCGAGGGCCGCGGTAGTCGCCGCCTGGTCCAGCCAGGGGCCGGGCCGCATCCGCATGGTGCTCGCGACGCCCTGGACGGCCCCGTCTGTGAGGACCACGTGCGAGTTGGTGATGTACGTCGCGCCGTTGCGGCACAGCCCGGTGACCAGGACGGACTTGCCGCCGCCACCGCGGCCGACGACCAGCGTCGCCCCGTCGCCGACGGCGAGGGCGGCTGCCTTGAGGAAGAGCCCACCCGTGGTGGCGGTGTGCCGAAGGAGCAGGTACTTCACGACGTACGGCCACACCAGCCGTTGAAGGTGGTCTCCCACGAGGACGATCCGGTTGCCCGAGGTGGACATGCGCACCGGGGGGCCGAAGTGGTCGGTCACGTAGTAGCCGGAGGCAAAGTTGAGGGCGCGCGCCGTGGTGTCGGCGGGCAGGCCGGGATCGGTGTCCGACAGGCACCACAGTTCCACGTCGGGCACGGTGCCGACCGGCATCCGGGCGGCACGGCTGAAGTAGCGCAGCGCGGGGAAGTCGGCCTGGTCGCTGGCGATGCGCAGGGTGAGCGGGCCGACGCGGACGACCTGATCCGTACGCAGGCACACCGGCCCGGGCAGGGGCGGATGCGTCATCGTCCTTCCTTTCCCAGAGTCGTGCAGGCCGACCGGAAGGTGCCGGGATCCTGCCGGGCGGTGTCCAGGACGTCGATACGGTCCACCAGTGCGCGGATCGCCGCGCGCGGCGCGGTGACGGGCCCGGTGTCGTTGCCAGCGAGAAGCTCGGCGACCTCGGCAACGACGAACTGCCGTTCCACCTCGTCCACCGCGTCGGCGACGGCCGCGAGCGCGTCGTCGAAGCAGCCGTGCCGTCGGCCAGCGACCAGGATCTCGGTGGTCTTGCGGTCGTAGTCGTCCGCGTCCGTGAGGCCGGCGCAGCTCAGGTAGTGCTCGACACGGAAATTGACCAGGCCCGGATAGCGGGGCAGCCCGGTGACGGGGTCACGGTCCGGCGATCGGACCTGCCAGATCTGCCGGTCGGTCCGGTTGTAGGTGCCCAGGTCCGGGTCGGTGACGCCGCGCCCGGCGAGAACCGCCGTCACCTCCGGGCGCGGCGGGAACGGCACCGGGCCCGGGGCGTTGAGGTCCCAGGTGTCGGGGTCCAGGTAGCCGTGCAGACAGGCGCGGACCTGGGCCTCGGGACACAGGACCCCGAGTTCCTCGACTCCGATCTGACCGCGGCAGTAGGCGCCGCGGTCCGCGTGCGGGACGGGGATGTCATCGCCGGGGACCTGCGTCTTCTCGAAGTCGACGAGATAGTGCCGGCCGTCGTGCACGAGGACGTTGCGGGGGCTCAGGTCGCCCCAGAGGATGCCGCGGTCGAGGAGGGCGTCCACCAGATCCCGGTAGTCGCGCAGCAGCGACGTGTGCTCGCCCGGTGCCAGCAGCATCGACTCGGCGGTCTCACCGGGCACCCACTGCCAGACGGCGTAGACGTGCCCGGACGCGCCGTCCCGGATCGTCGCGAGCAAGGGGGCGAGCTGAAGGCGCCGACCCCGGCCGAACGTGATCCCGCCGGCGAGCCGGGAGGCGATGGCACCGTAGGCGACCTGTTCCCGGGCGAACCGGCCGGGTTTGGCGGGGTTGGCGCGTTTGCTGATCACGCGGGTGCCGTCGGGCAGACGCCACGACTTGACGATGCCCTGGCGCAGACGCGCGTTCGGTCCGGGCACCTCGTGCTGGCTCTCCACGAAGTCCGAAAAACCCGTGCCGAAGTCGTCCAGCAGGGCACCGATCATGTCCCGGTGCCCGGGATCGGGTACGTAGGCCCGGGTACGGTCGTCAGCTGCCGTCAGCACCTGTCCCAGGTCGCCCGTGAGGCTCACCTCCGTCGTGCCGGGACAGGCGAAGCGGCGCCGCCCGATCTCGTGCTGCAACCGGGCGCGCTCCCGGGCGTTCTTCGTGGACGCGAGGCGTTCACACAACCCCACGACGATGTCGGGCGAGTCCGGCCGCAGGTAGACCGCAACCAGGCGGCAGTCCCCGGTGACCTCACGCAGCCGGGCCGCCACCGTGGCGGAGCACGCCGGCATCTCCGCCAGCCGCTCACCGATCAGGGCCTGGACACTGGCTTCGACCCGCCCGGTTGTGTCCCAGGAGTATCCGGGGAGTTGAGCGGCGCGGATCACCGGACACCTGCCCGGTCCGCCGTCGGCCAGGTGGCGGGACGCAGTACGGCCGACAGCAGCGCTCCGGACGCGTCCTGCTCGGCCACGCCGACCAGCAGGTGCCCGCCCGTACGGGGGACGCGGTAGCGCAGCCGGACGCGACGCCCGGGCAGCAGGTCACAGGTGTCGTGGCCGCCGACAGCGGTCAGCTGTCCATCGGACAGGACCCACTCCGTGCCGATCGCTCCGAAGTCGACCCGGCCACGTTCGGTCGCCGCGTCGGTTGATTCCGGCAGGCCGACCATGACCGTCACTTCGTCGCCGTCGCGGCGGACCTCGACCGTCCAGGGAGGCGCCGGGCGGCCGGTGTCCAGTTCGATCCGGCTCGCGAGCAGGGGGTTCACCGTGGCGGGGTCGAACCAGTCGGGCAGGAGCAGCGTCTCCTCGTCGACCGGAAGCCGCGCCCAGAAGTCCCACCACAGGCAGCGGGGAAACGGGCCGGTGCCGGCCGGTACGGGCAGCGGATTCCTCCCGAGAAGCACGGTCGAAGCCCAGCCCGCCCAGCTCACCGCGTCCCCCGCGTCCAGCTGAGCGACCAACGCGAGGAACCGCTTCGTGTCGAATGCCTCGTGCTGGACCAGGGCGTGCAGATCGGCCAGCTCGGCCAGCTTCACGTACGGCTTGGCGCGATGCGACAGCGACCACATGTTGGTGAAGTTCAGGAAAGCGTGGGCACAGAGCACGATCGCCAGCAGGCAGGGGTCGGGAACATGGACCCGGCCCACCGTGACGGTGCCGCCGTCGACCAGCAGGCCGTGCCGGATCGGGTGCATCGAGGGAACACGGCGCGGCTGATACCAGGTCCCCCGCTCCGGGGGTGCGAGGTCCGCGTGCCGCACCGCCCCATACCCGGGTACCGGAACCCAGGCGTGCACGTCGATCTCGACGCCCGCACGGGTGAACTCGCCGAGCTCGTGGAGGAACGGTTCCCGGGTGCGCTCGTAGCCGAGCCGGGTCAACGTCTCGATCAGCGGCCCCCCGTCTGCACAGACC
>CBFHCJ010000111.1:0-13056 GCA_965654005.1 uncultured Streptomyces sp.
CCCGCTGATTAAGAGTCAGCTGCTCTAACCAACTGAGCTAGCGGCGCCTGCTGACGTCGTAGACATTAGCACCCTGGTCGGCGGGAGGAAAAATCGATATCCGTACGGCGGCGGAGGCGGCCGCACGGGCAGCTCGGACGGCCGCCCAGAGGGCGACTTCCGGCCCGGGCAGCCAGGGGTGGCGGGTGTCGGGCGCGACGAGCCACCGGGATTCGAGGCGGCCGGCGGCGGTATCGGTGGGGTGGTCCGTGGCGCGCACAGCGGGCACGGTCACGGCGTCGCCGGGGCCGTGGCACAGCAGCGGCGGAATCGCCCGGGTGCGCCCGCCGAACTCCTCCCAGTGGAGCAGCGTCGGTAGCCGCCGGGCCGTGCCGGGCGCCGCGAACAGCAGCATCCGGCCCCGGTGCGTGGCGACGGGCCCGGAGCCGGGTCCCTCGTCCCAGAGCCGGTCGAGCATGTGGCGCCCGAAGATCGCGGGAGCGTTGACGACGTCGAACGCGGCGCCGCAGGGCAGGACGACCGGGGCGGTGGGGCGCTCCGCCCAGTGAGTGAGCGTGCTGCGCGGATGCGTTCCTGCCGAGGCGAGCCAGGCGGCGCCCTCCGGGGTGACGCCGGAGGGTTCAGTGATCGGCGTTCGACTACTCATGGCAGTTATGGATACCTGCGGTGAGTGGCAGGTCTCTCAGAGTTGCGGGAAGTCGGGACGGGGAGCGGAGGTGCGGAGTATCGTGCCGCCCGACATATGCCGGGAGACCATTCACGGGGAGGGGCCCCGATACGCTCCGGCGATGGACGGTTTGGCGATCGAGGACGAGGCCGTTGAGCGCCATTGAGGCATGAAGCCTATGAGGCCGATGAGGCGGACAGGCCGATGAGCCGATTGGTCCGATCGAGGCCGACGGGATGGGGCCGCTGAGGCCGATTGGAGCCAAGGCCGCGATGGGGCTGCTGAGCCGATGAGGCTGCTGAGGCCATGCTGAGTGGGGCTGCTGAGGCCATTGAGGCCGATGCAGCCATTGAGGCCGATGGGTTCTGGAGGCGGAGCGCTGAGGGGACGGCAACCCCGGCCAAGGCCGACCGGGCAGCCAAGGCTCAGCCCAGATTCTCCGGCCCGCTCGCGTCAGCGCCCCGCAGCAGGTCCCGTCCGAACTCCACCATCTTCTTCGCGTAGTCCTCGGTCCATTCGGCCTGCTCGGCGATCGCCGCCGGCGTCAGCCGGTCGAAGCGGCGCGGGTCGGAGAGCTGGGCCGCGGCGATGGCCTGGTACTCCACCGCCCGGTCCGCGGCGGCGCGAAACGCCTGGGTCAGTTCCGTGGCCCGCGCCAGCAGGGCCCGCGGGTCGTCGATCGACTCCAGGTCGAAGAAGTGTTCCGGGTCGGAGGCCGCTTCCGCGGGCTCGAAGAGCAGGGGCGCGGGGCGTAGCCGCGGCTCGTTCCTACGCGGCGTGGGCTCCGCCATGTGTTCTCCTCCTCGTACGGTTCGGGTGGCGCCGCCTTCCGGTGGGCCACCGTCCATTGTCGCGCGGCGACGCAAGAGGGCCGCAAAGAGGCGGGGCGGCCGACCCCGGGGCGTCCGGGACCGGGCGGCTTCGGCGCTCCAGGACCGCCGCCGGCGCTCCCCAAGCAAAAATGGATCAGAAACGATAAACGTGCCAGTTGTGCCACTTCCTGACTATTGAAATCACTCAATCGGCTACGAGGATGTGCGACTCGGCAGTGGTCTCATATATGGGGGGCGCTTTCCAGTGGGCGGCCATCACGTATCAAGTCCGTCTCAAGACGTTTCTTGTCGCCGTTCACCCTGCCGCTGCAGCCGATCCTCAGACGCGGAAGGTCACATGGATGCCATTTTCTAGTTTTCCCGCTTCACCCCTCAGGTCCCTGTCGCGATCATTTGGGGCCGTGATTGCATTTTTCACCGCAACATCCCTTGCATGCGCGGCACTTGTCGCTCTGGCGCCGGGGAACGCATTTGCCGCCGCGACTCCGGTGAACCTGGGAAGCGCAAGCAATTTTGCGACGCTGGCGGGCACAGGCGTAGCGAACACTGGAAACTCCATCATTCAGCGGGACCTGGGGGTCAGCCCGGGCAGTGAAGTGACCGGATTTCCGCCGGGAATCGTGTACGGTGCAACCCATAAGGGCGACGCTGTCGCAGCCCGGGCGCAGACGGACCTGACCGCCGCCTACAAGGACGCGGCGGCCCAGCCTCCGGATGGGAATATCGCGCTGGACATCGGTGGGCTCACCCTGACCCCAGGCGTGTACCACGCGGTCGACCCGATCAACTACACCGGGACGCTCACGCTGGATGGCGGGGGAGATCCGAATGCCGTTTTCGTCTTCCGGCTCGACTCGACCCTGACGACGGGCACGAACAGTGTGATCGAACTGATCAACGGGGCTCAGGCGTCCAACGTCTTCTGGCAGGTGGCCGGTGACGTCACACTGAGCCCCTACTCGTTCTTCCAGGGCACGATCATGGCCCTGCACTCCATCTCCGTGGAGAAGGGCAGTTGGCTCGTCGGGCGCGCACTTGCCCGCAACGGCGATGTGACGTTGGAGGACTCGGTCATCAGCCTCAACGGCATCGTCGGTCCCCCAGGACCTGCTGGGACTGCCGGGCCGGCCGGGCCCCAGGGATCCCCGGGACCGTCAGGACCTGCTGGAGAAGCCGGGCCGACCGGGCCCCAAGGTCCGCAGGGCGAGCCCGGCCCGTCCGGACCTCCGGGGCTCCCAGGGACGCCCGACCCGAGCACTTCGGTGAGTCCGACACCTTCTCGTAGCGGCCATCCTCATCCGCGGCCACCACGGAGACCCGGTCACCGGCGGGCAGCGCAGCCCGCAGGCCAGCTGGCGCACACCGGTCCGGCGGACTACGTCGTTCCCGCCGGGTTCGCCGCGGTCGCGATCCTGTTGGGTGGCCTGGCCGTCCACGCGGCCCGCAGAAGGGTCGCGTCGACGGAGAGGCAGGACGTCTAGCCGGTCAATCTGCGCACGGCACGGATACGCCTCGGACTTCCGCCCCGCTGAACCGGGATTTCCCGGATCAGCGGGGCGGAAGCGTTTCTTCGCCGTGATATCGCATAGTGCGCCCGCTGCGCACCTCCATCGTGCCGGGAAATACGCCCGCTCGATTGAGTGAGTACCCCTCAACACCATTGTGTTGACGACCGCTTCCATGGGTCACTGGATTATCCGAACCGGTGGGCTGCCCATCCCTCTCCGGGAAGCGTGGCAGCAAGCTGTTCTCCGCTGACTCACCCGGCTCATGACGAGACGGGCAGCGCCGAAGGCGGTCCTGTCGCGATGGGCGCCCCGGAGAGGTGTTTGGGCCCACCGGTCGGTGCCTTACAGGCGCCGGCCGGCATTCGACCGGCCGTTTCTCTCACGGATGTCTTCGACCGCCGTTTCCCACGCCTCCAACCGAAGCACGGGAAGCGGCGAAAGAGAGGACCCACCAAAGAACACGAGGAGGCAATCATGCCTATGACTCCCAATCAGGGATCCACAGGGGGCGGAACCGCCGTCACCATCACGGGCGTCAACCTGTCCGGAACCACGGCAGTGCGTTTTGGATCCAAGTCGGCCACCAACGTCACCAACGTCTCACCGACCCAGGTCACCGCCGTCTCGCCGTCCGGTACCGGCACGGTCGACGTGACCGTGACCACGGCGGGGGGCACCAGCAACCCACTCCCCTTCTTCTACGTAGGAGCGCCGTTCAAGTCGAACCTCAGCGCGTCCTCGGGTCCCCTCGCCGGGGGCAACACCATCACCCTCTACGGCACCGGCCTGTCCACCGCGACCAGTGTGGCCTTCGGCGGCACCGCCGCGACCCCGACGGTCGTATCGGACAGTCAGATCACCGTCACCGTTCCCGCGGGCGCGGCAGCCGGATCAGTGGGAGTGACGGTGACCACGGCCGGGGGGACCAACAACGGCCTGTCGTACACCTACGTCGACA
This sequence comes from uncultured Streptomyces sp., assembly GCA_965654005.1. GTDB lineage: Bacteria > Actinomycetota > Actinomycetes > Streptomycetales > Streptomycetaceae > Streptomyces. The sequence continues at coordinate 3,967 of CBFHCJ010000111.1, forward strand.
TCCCGACCATCACCACCGTCGCACCCGCCTCCGGGCCCGCCTCCGGCGGCACCGCGGTGACGATCACCGGTACCAACCTCGCCACCACCGACCAGGTGGCCTTCGGTGGCACGGCGGCACCGTTCTCGGTCGTCGACAGCACGACCCTCTCGGTCGTGACTCCACCCGGAACCGCCGGCCCCGTCGACGTCACCGTCACCAACGCCGCGGGCACAGCCACCGCGACGGCTGGCTTCACCTACGTGGCGGAGCCCGGGATCTGACCCTCGCGGCGGCGCGCATGACCTACCTGTCCGCCCGGCCCTGAGCTCAGGCTCAGGTCCGGGCGGACACCGGGGTCCGGGGTCTGCCCCGGGTCCGGCCATGAATGCCGCGCCGCATTCCTTCCGGTAGTGCCAGATCGTTCGTACAGGAGTGGTCATGGACAGGACGTTCTTTGCAGGTTCCCGGGGGGCGGTGGCAGTGCAGGCCGCCCCGGTCATCACTCTCAGCAGCCCGGTCTCCGGCGTGGCCGGCACCACAGTCTCACTCACGGGCAGCGGCTTCAGCGCAGTCACCGCGGTCACCTTCGGCGGTGTTCCCGCAAGCTCGTACACCGTCGACTCCCCCACCAAGATCACCGCGGTGGCGCCGGCAGGTTCGGGCACCGTGCAGATCAAGGTCACCACCACCGGCGGCACCAGCAACGGTATGAACTTCACCTATACGGTCCCCACGCCGGTGATCAGCACGGTGGTACCCGCCACGGGCCCCACAGCGGGCGGGAATACGGTCACCGTGACAGGCACGGCCTTCGGCGGCGCCACACAGGTCCGTTTCGGCGGCGCCACGGCCCCGTTCGCGGTCGTCTCGGCCACACAGAACACAGCCACTGCTCCCGCCGGGGCCGCGGGGACCGTCACCACCACCGTGGTCACCCCGGGCGGCACCAGCAACGGCGTGCCCTACACCTACGTTCCCGCCCCCACACTCACCGCCGTGTCCCCCGATCAGGGTCCCTTGGCAGGCGGCAACACCGTCACACTCACCGGAACCGGTCTCGACAGCACCACCCAGGTCCGGTTCGGGTCCCTCACTGCCGCGTTCACGGTGGCATCGGCCTCCCAGATCACCGCGACCGTCCCAGCCGGGGGCGCCGGCGAAGTACCCGTCACCGTCGTCACCCCGGGCGGCACCACAGGCAGCGGTGTCTACTACCGCTACCTGCCCGTTCCCGCCCTCGCCGCAGTGACCCCCTCGGCGGGACCCACCGCAGGCGGCAACACCGTCACCCTGACGGGCTCCGGCCTCCTCGCAGCCACCGCGGTCCGCTTCGGCGGGACACCGGCCACCGCATTCACCGTGGTCTCCGACACCCAGATCAACGCGACTGCCCCCGCCCTGGCCGCCGGGCCCGTCGCCGTCACCGTGGTAACTCCGGGCGGCACGAGCAACACCGCCGCCTACACCTACCTCGACGCTCCCACCCTGAGCGGTGCGGCCCCCGGCCAGGGTCCTGCCACAGGCGGCAACACGGTGACCCTCACCGGCACCGGCCTCACCGCCACCACGCAAGTCCTCTACGGGACCACGCCCGCTCCTTTCAGCATCGTCTCCGACACCCTTCTGACAACCACCGCTCCACCGGGCCCGGCAGGCGCCGTCACCGTCACCGTCACCACGCCGGGCGGGACCAGCACCGGCACCCCCTACACCAGACTGTCCCCACCCGCGATCTGATACGCCCGTCGCAGCCCGCGGCAGGTCTTCACCTCGACCGCCCCCCAAGGGGCGGGTCGGTCGACCGCAGGCAGAGCCACCATGTAAGGCCCGCCATGTCACCCGGTGCTCCGCCGAAGCGGTCTCCGTCGTTTGCAGGAGTCCACTGGGGATCTGTACCAACAAACAAAGATTTTCAGGGTCTACGTCTCCGACGTGATCCCCGGTTTCCTCCAGACACCCGGATACGCCGCCGCCCTGCTGTCCTCCATCGCGCACTTCCGGGGGACTCCGGACGACGTGAGCGATGCCGTGGCGGCCCGTATGAGGCGTAACGAGGTGCTCGGCAACGGCGCACGCCGGTTCTCGTTCGTGCTGGAGGAATCGGTGTTGCGGTACAGGCTGTGCAGCGCGGAGACGATGGCGGCACAGCTTGGTCACCTGCTCGGGGTCATGGATCTCCAGAACGTTGCCGTGGGGCTCATCCCGTTCTCGGCTCAACGAGCCGTGTGGCCCATGCCCACCTTCACGATCTTCGACGACGCCAGGGTGCACGCGGACACCCTGGACGCTGCCGCCACCCTCACGCAGCCCAGTCAGGTGGAGCTGTACAGCCGGGCCTTTGAACGGCTGTCACAGGAGGCCGTGAGGGGGGCGGCTGCACGTGCTCTCATAGCGGGCGCGTTGGCGTCCCTGGACTGACTGTCTGCGCGTTACCGCAGCTCAGGGACGCCATGACACACGGTGCTCCAGGAGGTGAAGGTATGTGGTGAACATTGCATCCCACCCGTCCGGGAACTTCACCGTCACCCCCAACTGCACCGGATCCGTCGACGGATGGTCGTCCAGGAGTTCCGTCACCCCAGCCCGGCACACCACGATGCACGCGTGCCGGTGGCGGGACGCCAGGACGCACAGCCGCCCGGTCTCCAGATGGAACGCCGTCGCGTCCGGGCGGCCCGACAGGGGATGCAGCACCACCGTGACGTCGAACTCCCGGCCCTGGAGCCGGTTGGCCGTGTCCACCGTCACGTCCGGTACCCCGAGGTCCGCGAGCGCGACGCGCACCGCCGCGGCCTGGTCCCGGTGCGCCGTGCCGACGGCGATGCGGTCCGCGGTCAGCGGCACCGGCTCCCGCGCCCGCTCCGAGACCGCCGCCCCGCCCCGGTCCAGCAACCGCCGTACGACCGTAGCCACCGCACGCACCGCCTCCGGATCCGTGCGTGGCGTGTGCCGGGCGGGCAGTTCCAGCAGCCCCCACCCCGACTCCGCCGCCTCGTCGATCACCCGGTCGGGCCCCGAGCCGTCCGAGGCCACCCCGAACCTGAGCCGCCGGTCCCCGTGCCCCGTACCGCTGCGGAACGGGGTGAACGGATAGAACGCGTCCGACACCAGCGGCGCCGCCGACGCCGGAAGCCGCCACGACACCGGCAGCCGGTGCTGCGGCAGTTCCGGGTTGTGGGCCAGCAGCGTCGTCACCGCGGACGCCGACGGGTCGTACGACAGGCCCGCCCACTGCTCCGCACCCACGATCGCGAACGGGTCCAGTTGCCCGGGGTCCCCGACGAACAGCGCCCGCTCGAACAGGCCCGCCACCGCCAGCAGCGCGTCCGAGCGCATCTGGTAGGCCTCGTCGACGATCGCGTGCCGCCATGGCTCGACGTCCTTGACGTGCGCCCACTTGGCGGCCGTCGAGATGACGACGTCCAGGCCCGCCAGATCGCCCGCCTTCGTCGACTTCCTGACGTTCGGCAGGTCGTCCAGCGCCTTGTCGTACGGGTCCGGGTCGCTGCTGTGCAGCCGGCCGACCGGAAGCTCTGGATCCTTCTCGGCCAGCCGCAGCACCAGGTCGTCCACCTGCGCGTTGGTCTGCGCGATCACCATCAGCGGTCGCCCGGCTGCCGCGAGTTCCAGCGCGGCGCGCACGACGAGCGTCGACTTCCCGGCTCCCGGCGGCGAGTCCACGACGACCCCGCGGTGCGTGCCGTGCAGCGTGTCGCGGAGGATCGCCTCGGTGGCCCGGGCGGCAGCGGTCCCCGGGTCGAAGCCCCGGCCAGGCGGGGCGAACACGGTCAAAGAACGTCCTCCTCGGTCACCGGATCCGGCTGCGGTACGGCGTCGGGCTCACCCGGCGGTCCGCCGTGCGTCCACGGGGTCTCCTCCGGCTCGGGCAGCTTCGCCCCGCCGCGCTGCTCGTGCTCGAACACCGTGAAGCAGACGCGGTCGCCCTTCTCGGGCACGGAACCGGCCTCCGGCTCCTTGCCGCGGCCCATCTTGTCGACGATGCGCAGGACCACGAGGCCGCCGTCCTCATACCCCACGAACTCGGCCGCCTGCGGCTTCCCGCCCAGCGACCGGTACACCTTCGCGCGCTCCCCGAGATACGGGCGGTCCTCGGTCAGTACGGTCACCAGCGGGCGGGGGCTTACCCGCTTGCCCTCGCTGGACGCCATCACGACGTCCGTGACCTCGCCCGCGAACGCCTCCCCGGCGAGCCGCCGCCCGGCCATGACGAGCGGGTCGTCGAGCGCCTCCTGGGCATCCAGGCGGGCCTGTTCACGCTCGCGCGTGGCCAGCTTGTTCGCCGCGGTGACCGCGTCGTCGCGGCGCGGCTGCGGCGGCTCCCCGGCGGCGACACGGTCCCGATGGCCGGTGAACGACCAGCGGTCGCGCGTCCACCGCTCCGCCACGTGCGCACCCTCCGGCAGCCCGCGCAGCAGGTCGAGCCCGTGCCACACCGCGTCCCAGGTCGGGCGCGTACGGCTCTCGACGAGGGCACGGATCTCGCGCTCGGCGGCGGCGAGTTCGCCGAACCGGTCGTCCGCCTCCACGCCGTCCTCGGCGGCGGCGAGCCGGAGCCGCGCGCGGTCGTAGCGCTCGATGGCCGGGGCGAGCAGCTTGTTGTCGAAGGCCGGGTCGGTGGCGGGTCCGGCCGGCGGGCACAGCAACTGGCCGTCCGCGTCCCGCGCCAGCTCGGCCCGCAGTGCCGCCTTCGCGCCCCGGGTGCCCTCCGGCGGGTCGATCCAGGCGAGCAACGCGCCCAGGTGCTGGTCCTCCAGGGAGGACTGCCCGGTCGCCCAGTGCCGCGTCAGCACCTCGGTGAGGGCCGGCAGCAGCGAGGAGCCGGGGACCCGGGCGCGCTCCCCGTAGTGGGTCAGCCAGCGGCCGAGGAGCGGTACGCGCGGGGGCGCCGGGTGCGGGGTCTCCGGGTCCTGCTCGGCGGTGCGACGGAAGCGCATGGAGCGCCCCAGGAGCCGTACGAACTCGATGCCCGCCCGGCTCGGCACGACCAGCTGCGGGGCGTCCGCGCACAGGTCCACCTCGACCTTGACCCGTTTGCCGGTCTCCGGGTCGGTCTCGGTGCGCTCGGCGACCTCGACCGTGTCGGCGTACGCGTCGATGTACGGCAGGACGACGTCCGCGAGGTCGGCGAGGAACGCGAACCTGAGGTCGCGGTCGCGGGGCTGCGGTACCACGAGCAGCCGGGGCGCGTCCCGGTCGGTGCCGACGAGCGCTCCGAGTGGCGCCCCGGCCTCGCCCGCGGTGGTGAGCGGTACGAAGACGAGGGGCCGCTCGGACAGGTGCCGGTGCCGAACGGCGGCGAGGGGCTGGGCGTGGCCGGACCGGACCGCCTCGAGGCGGGCGAGCGTGGCGATCAGCGACATACGGCACCGTCCAGGCCTGTGGCACTCTCCCGGCCGGCGAGTGCCTCCGCCCGCAGCTCGGCGGCCCGGCGCAGGGCCGCCACCGCCGGGTCGTCCGGGTCCCCGGCCGTCCCGTGGGCGGCGGCCAGGACGTCGTCCACCGTCGTCAGGCCGCCCAGCTCGGCCCGCAGCGACCGGCCGTAGGACGTCACCGCGCCCTGCGCGCGGGAGCGGTCGCGGCAGTGGAAGGCCAGCTCGCAGGCGGCAAGGCACTCGGGTGCGTACGTCGCCGGGACCGACTCGACGGCGGCCGTCAGCTCCTGCTGAGGCAGGTCGGGCGCGAAGCACGTGCCCTCGGGGAGGGCGTCCGCGATCTCCTCGATACGGGTGAGGCGGGCCAACTGGCGCCGCGTGACCGAGCGCTGCTTGCGGATGTCGACGGCGGACGCGGCCGGCAGGTTGGAGAAGTCCTTCGGGCACACGAGTAGGATCCGGTGGCGCACCACGGGCGCGGGGGCGCTGTCCGGGGCGAGGCGGGCGGCGACCTCCTCCAGTGCCAGCACGTACACCGCGGCCTGGCGCGCGGCGGCCCCCACCTTCGCCGGGTCCGCCGAACCGTCCAGCAGCGGGAAGGACTTGATCTCTACGACCGTCCAACTGCCGTCCGGGTGCACCACCACCGCGTCCGGCTCCAGGAACGCGGGGGAGCCCGCCACGTCGAGGGCGAGCATGGGATGGTCCAGCAGGCCCCAGGCACGCGCCTCGGTCGCCTCGCGCAACGCCAGCTCCGTACGGGCCGCGCGACCCTCAGGGCCGACGGCGGCGAGGTCGGGGACGAGGGTCTGCTCCGGAGCCGGGGCCGTCGGGTCCAGCCTCTCGTGCACCAGCCGCAGCAACTCCGCGCCGCCGTCCGCCTTGACCCGGGCCTCGAACGCGTTGCCCCGCATGAAGGCGAACTGCGACTGTCCGAACGCCGACGGGGCGCCCAGCGCGCCCGCCAGCGCCGCCTTGTTCACCCCCGCGCCGTCCAGGAGCGCGCGTCGCCGGCACCCGGGGTTCGCGGCCAGCGCGGCGAGGGCGCGCGCGTCGAGCGCCTTGGGCGGTACGGACGGGCCGCGCAGCTCAGCGAGCTGCTGCCTGAGCGCCGTCCCCCCTGTCCGCGGGAGAGGCACCCGGCTCGGCTCCCGACCCGGGGCGGGAGATGCGCTGTCGGGGAATTCGCTCACCCGTCGAAGTCTGGCATCCGCCACTGACAATTGAGGAATCCGCGGCCCCCGAGGCCTCCGAGACGGCCGCGGTCCGCGCCCGCAGCGGGCCCCGGACCGCGTCCACCGCCCGCGTCACCGGCCCGGCCAGCAGGAAGCCGACGCCCATCACGGCACAGCCCGCGACCGCGTCGAGGAAGTAGTGGTTCGCTGTGCCCATCACGACGATCGCGGTCAGCAGCGGATATGCCACGCCCGCCGCCTTGGCCCAGCGTGTCGGGCCGTGGCGCCACAGCATCACTCCGCACCACAGCGCCCAGCCGACGTGCAGACTCGGCATCGCCGCGTACTGGTTCGTCATGCCGCCGAGGCCACGCGGTGCGCTTGCCTGGCCGCCCCACCAGCCGTACGAGCTGTACTGGGCCATCGTGTCGACGAAGCCGTGGCCCGCGGAGAGCAGGCGGGGCGGGCAGGTCGGCAGCAGCGTGAAGCCGATCAGGCCGATGAACGTGGACGTCATCAGCCAGCTGCGGGCCCCGCGGTAATACTCCGAGCGGCGCCTGAAGAGCCACACCAGGATCGACGGGGTCACCAGGTAGTGCAGCGACGCGTACCAGAAGTCGGCCGGTACACCGAGCCAGGCCTCGCGGGTGAAAAGACGGTTCAGCGGGTGCTCGGCGTTGATGTCCAGCAGCTTCTCCAGGCGCAGGATCGCCACGCCGTGGTCGATGGCGTCGGAGACATGGCCCCGGGCGAGCAGCCGCCCGGCGGAGTACGAGAGGTACACCACCAGGATCAGGGGCAGTTCGGTCCACCAGCGCAGCCGGGGCAGCGGGCTCACCTCGGTGCCTGGTGTCTCGGCCTGCGGCATCCGATTCGCCCTCCCCCTTCTGCTCTGCTGCGCCCCCGGTGGCCCGGTCGTGCCACCTTACGGTGTATGCGTCCGGCTTCGTGGGGCGCCCCCGGCCCTCAAAGACGCAGGGATCGCCCGCCGGGTTGCCCGAGGACGGGGTGCGCGATGATGGTGTGACTTCCTCGTTGATTTCTCCCGGAAAGGCCCCCCATGGCACCGCGCATCCTGCTGGCCCGGCACGGACAGACGGAATGGTCGCTGTCCGGCAAGCACACCGGCAGGACCGACGTGCCTCTCCTTGAAGAGGGGCGGCGGGGCGCCAAGCTCCTGGGGGAGCGGCTGCATCGGGTGCCGTTCGACGGGTTGCCCGACGTCGAGGTGCGTACGAGTCCGCTGGCACGCGCGCATGAGACATGCGAACTCGCCGGGTTCGGTGAGCGGGCGAGTGCCTGGGACGCGTTGCTGGAGTGGGACTACGGGGCGTACGAGGGGATGACCCCGGCCGAGATCCAGGCGGTCCGGCCGGGCTGGTTCATCTGGCGTGACGGGGTCCCCGAAGGGGAGACCCTGGCGGAGGTCTCCGCGCGCGCGGACGAGGTCGTCGCTTGGGCGCGTGCGGAGGACCGTGACGTGCTGGTGTTCGCGCACGGTCACATATTGCGGTCCATAGGGGCGCGTTGGCTGGGGCTGCCGCTGGAGTTCGCGGCGCGTATCCGTCTGAACCCGACGTCACTTTCGGTGCTCGGATGGGCGTATGGGGAACCGGCGATCGAGTCCTGGAACGACCTGGGGCACCTGTCGTAGCCGCGGGCCATCGTGTCGCTGTCGCTGTCGCTGTCGCTGTCGCTGTCGCTGTCGCTGTCGTGGTCGCTGGGGCGATGGGGTCCCCCCTGCTCAGGGGGTCCCCCTCGAGCGGAGCCGAGAGCTCGGGGGAGGCCCCTCCTGCCGCCGAGCCGCGAAACCAACCCCCGCGCAACCGCGCTCCCGAGCGGCTCAGGCGATGCGCGGCGACGACGCATGGCGGTCCAGGAACGCCGACACGCCCGATGCCCGCCTGTGCGGCAGCAGCACCCTCGCGGTGCCGGCCAGCATCGTCTGGATCCTGGACGACTGGACCTGGTCCAGCAGGTCCAGCACGCGTTGGCCGGCCAGGGCCGCCTCGTCGGGGCGCCCGCCGCGGGCCAGGTCGTCGGCCAGTTCCGCGGTGTACAGGGCGATGTTCCGGGTGAAGTGCGGGTCCTGAAGGTCCGCGGCGCGCCGGGCGTGCCGGGCCGCGCGCGGCCAGTCGCCCAACGTCGACCAGCACTGCGCCTCCAGGCCCTCCAGTTCGGCCTCCCCGTAGAAGGTCATCCACTCGGGGTCGGCGTCCGACCCCCCCCGCTCCAAGAGCGCCTGCGCCCGGACGAGAGCCAGCTCCCAGCCCCCCCCGGCCGCGAGCCCCGCCCCGCCCCCCGCCACCCGCAGAGCGAGCAGCGACATCAGCCGGTGCGAACCGAGCGGACGCGCGGCGCGCTGGGCCGCCTGCGCCGCCCGTACGGCCTCTCGCGGTCGGCCCGCGTCGCGCGCGAGGAACGCGGTGTTGCAGAACGCGTGTGCCTCCAGGGCCGGGTCCCCGCACATGCGGGCGGTCGCCAGCGCCTCCGCATAGTGCGAGCGGGCGTCGTCGAAGCGCCCGGAGTCGTGCGCCAAC
>CBFHCJ010000112.1:0-13026 GCA_965654005.1 uncultured Streptomyces sp.
GTCGTCCGGTCGCGTACGACGGTGAAGGGCTGCTCGGCGTCGAAGGCGGCCGTCGCCCGGGCACCTTCCCGGCCGCGCTTCCAGGTGGAGGCGTAGACCACCAGCCGCTCGGGGTCCAGGCGCAGCGCCATGTTGTGCAGGAACGCCTGGATACCGCCCGGGCGGGGCGGAAAGTCGTTGGTCACGATCAGGGTCTTACGCATCGTCGTCGACACTACCGAACCGGAAGTGCGACCGTACTCACAGCTCCGAACGGCCGCGCTTCATGGCCCTCGCACAGTCCGACGCGGGATCATTGACCTTCCCGGCCGAGCGGTACGGGACTCGCCAGGACAGGGGGCACAGGTGGACAGTGCGGGCACACGGCGGTTTCCGGTCTGGCTGCTCGTCACCTGGGGACTGACCAGAGTGGCCCTGCTGCTCTACGTCTTCAAGGTGTGGGTCTTTCCCGGGCCGGACGTCACCAGCGACGTCTCCGTGATCTACCAGGGCTGGTACGACACCCTGCGCACCGGATCGTTCCCACTGGGCGACGTGACCTGGCAGTATCCGCCCGCCGCGGCGCTCGCGATCCTCTCCCCCGCGCTGCTGCCGTTCCTGGACTACGCGCAGGCCTTCTACGTCCTCGCCTTCCTCGCGGACCTGATCGTTCTCGGCCTGCTCCTGTACCCGGGCCCGCGTCCCGGCAGGACACCGCGCGGGGCCTGGGTGTGGGTGGTCGGTGTGCCCCTGCTCGGCCCGACCGTGTACGCCCGCTACGACCTGATGGTGACGGCGGTGGCGGTCGCCGCGTTGCTGGCCGGGGCCCGTCACCCGCGGGTGATGGGCGCGCTCGTGGGCTTCGGCGCGCTGGTGAAGGTGTGGCCGGCGCTGCTGCTGGCGGGTTGCGTCAGGCGCCGGGCCTGGCTCTCCGCGGCGGCGACGGCCTCAGGACTCGCCCTGCTGTTCGCTCTGACGATGCCCGGCGCGTTCTCCTTCCTGAGCGCCCAGGGCGGCCGCGGCACCGAGGTCGAGTCGCTGGGCTCGCTGGTCTTCCACGTGGCCCGGCACTTCGGCTGGCATGGCCAGGTGCAGTTCCACTACGGCTCGATGGAGTTCCTCGGACCGTACGTCGACCGGGTCAGCTCGGCGGCCCTGTTCCTGACCGTGATCGCCTTCGGCTGGCTGCTGCTGTGGCGGCTGCGCGTACGGCACATGCCGCCGCACGCCCTGGCGGACGCGGCCTTCGTGGCGGTGCTGCTCTTCACGGTCACCAGCCGGGTGATCAGCCCGCAGTACATGGTGTGGCTGGTCGGGCTCGCGGCCGTCTGTCTGTCCTCGCGCGCCAGCCGGATGGTGCTGCCCGGCGGACTGGTACTGGCCGCCTGTCTCGCCACCGTCCTGGAGTTCCCGGTCTACTTCGTGGACGTCGTCACCAGTGACCGGCTGGGCGTCACGCTCCTTCTCGTGCGCAACGGCCTGCTGGTGCTCGCCACGGTGACCGCCGCCCGGGAGCTGTGGCGCGGCACGGTCTCGCGGCCGGCCCCGACCGTACCGCCTCAGGCCGCCCGCACCCAGGGGACCCTCACGCCCTCCTGACGGCGCGCGACCCGGAGCGGCACGCCGCACCGCAGCACCGTGACTCCACCCACCGCTGAAGCGGCGGGCTGAACCACCCGCAGGCTCAGCCCAGTCGCGCCTTCAGATACGCCCGCCACTGCCGCGTGAACTTCTCCGGCGTCGTTCCGAGCACAGTCCTCAGGGCGCCCTCGACCGCCCCCGCGCGATTCTGGTGGTCGCCCACCGCCCGGTAGAAGTCGTTCAGCCGGACCTCGCCCCAGCGGTCCGCGATCATCCGGCAGGCCATCCAGCCGCCCTCGTAGGCCTGCGCCGGCTTCCCCGAGTCCCCGGAGAAGGCGAAGTCCGAGTCCTTCGGCAGGGCGGCCGGGACCTGCCCCAGCGTGACCGACCGGTCGAGTTCGGGGGCCACCTGCGCGGGCGTACGGCCGCCGCCGCGGTAGCCGACCCAGTCGGCGTACCCCTCCGAGAGCCACAGAGGCGTGGCCGCCGTGGTGTGGGCGCGGGTGGCGACATGGGTGGTCTCGTGGGTGAGGACGACCTGCTTCCCGAAGTCGCCCAGGACCCCGTAGCCGTCCGGGTTGACGATGATCCGGTCGGCGGGCGCATTCGCCGTGCCTCCCGCCTCCCCGGTGGTGACCGCGGCGATCCCCCGGTACCCGGACGCCGGCGCTCCGAGCAGCCCCGCCATGCCCTCCAGCGACCGCGGTACGAGGACCACGACGTGCCGCGGCCAGTCGGTTCCCCACACTTCGGTGACGGCGGGCACCGCCCGGTCCGCGAGGTGCGCGTAGTTCCGCAGGACGTTCTGCGGCTGCCCGACCCCGAGGACGAGGCTGTGCGCGCCGGGGACCATTTCGACGGCTCCCTGCTCCCAGAGTTGCTTGCCGGCCTTCTTGGCGGGCTTGTCGAAGTCGACGTACCAGTGTCCGCCGGTGCGGGTCAGCCGCAGTGTGCGGTCCGTGGTGACCGGCGCCCGGTCGTAGCCCTTGATGCGGTAGCGCAGTTCGGCGTCGGCGGTGGCCCGGTCGCCGGTGCGGTGCAGGGCCGTGACGCGGTAGGACCAGGCGGCCAGCGGCATATTGCGGAGGTTGTCGAACTCGGCGGTGTCGGGGGCTGGTCGACGGGCGGCGTCGGCGGTCCGTGCCTCGGTCGCCAGGAACGCGGACCGGTCCCGGTCGAGGACCGCCGTCGCCCGCCGGTCGAGCACCTGTTGCACCGCGGCGGTCTGGCTGTCCGGGGCCTGCGGGCCGCCGCAGCCGACGAGCCCGGCCAGCAGCAGCACACAACCCGCCAGAACCCCCGAGACACGCCCACGACCAGCCACCTTCCGATCGTACGCGGCGGCCGGATTCCGTATGCGCACCGTGTTCAGGGTCGGGTGACCGACGAGACCGGCATCATGCCGACGGGGTCGTAGCGCACCGCGGCGCCCGGGTGGGGCGCGTGGATGACCCGGCCGTCGCCGACGTACATCGCCACATGGCTGGCGTCGGAGCGGTAGACGATCAGGTCGCCGGGGCGCGCCTGGGAGAGCGGCACCTGGTGGCCCGCGTACCGCTGTTCCTGCGAGGTGCGCGGCAGTCCGATACCCGCCTGCGCGTACGACCACTGCATGAGGCCCGAACAGTCGAAGCCGCCGGGCCCGTTGGCGCCCCACACATACGGGCGGCCGAGCGCGGAACGGGCCGCGGCGACGGCGGCGGCCGCGCGGGCGTCGGGCGCGACGACCCCGGTGAGGTCGGGCACGTCCACGCCGGAGCGGGACGCCCGCTCGTAGGAGGAACGCTCCGCGGACGGCAGCGAGTTGAGCATCCGCTGCGCCATGGCGAGTTTTCGCTCGATGGACTTCTTGTGCCGCGCGACGGCCCTGCGGCTCTTCTCCAGTTCGGCGAGTTCGTCGGCCACCTCCGCGCGCTCCTGGGCCAGTTCGCGCAGGGCCGCCTGGAGTTCCCTGAGCTGTCCGGCCTGGCGGGCGCCCAGCCGGTCGAGCACGGCCGCCCGGTCGAGGTATTCGCCGGGGTCGTCGGAGAGCAGCAGCGCGAGGGAGGAGGCGAGGCCTCCGGAGCGGTACTGGGCCCCGGCGAGCGCGCCGAGCTCGTCCCGTAGGGCGTTCACACGGTCCTGCTGCCGGGCGATCCGGTCCTGCGCCTGACCGATCTGCCTGCGCAGCGAACCGGCGCGCTCGCCGGCCTTGTCGTACGCCTCGGTGGCCTGCTCGGCCTCCTGGTACAGCCGGTCCACCGTGGCCCGGGTCTCGCCGTGCGGCGCTGCGTTCGCCGGCACGGCACCGAGGGCAGCGGCGGCTGCCGCCGCTACGGACAGAACAGCCGCTGTGGCGCCATGGCCCCGACAGAGGCCGGATGGTGCAAGGCGGCGATGGGACCCCACGACCGGTCGCACTCCCTTCCGCTGACAAACCCCACCGCACGGCGGGGAAACGCGGCAGACAGTAGCCGGGTGATCACTCCCGGGCCAAAGACCCGACGAGCTCGGACAATGTGACGCCCCGCCGCTGACGCAGGTCATCGGCGGGGCGTGGGGTCAACGAGAGTCGCTGGAATTCGCCCGTTCGGGCGGGCGGAGGGAACGCCTCCGGAGGGCGTCGGACGGCGTCGGACGCACCGGCCGGGATCAGATACGGACGCCGAACTGGAACGGCATGTCACTCATCGCCTCGTAGCGCACATAGGCACCGGTGTGCGGGGCGTGCAGCACCATACCGTGGCCCGCGTACAAGCCGACGTGGTGCTGGTCGCTGAAGAAGATGACCAGGTCGCCGACCTTCAGGTCGCTCTCGTTGTAGATGCGGGTGCCGGCGTTGGCCTGCTCCTGGGAGGTGCGCGGTATGGAGACACCGGCCTGCGCGTATGCCCAGGAGGTCAGACCCGAGCAGTCGAAGGAGTCGGGGCCGGAGGCGCCGTAGACGTAGGGCTTGCCGATCCTGCTCTGGGCGGCGGCGAAGGCGGCGGCGGCGCGGCTGGAGGCGGCGCTGGTGGAGCCGCTGAGGACGGTGCGCGTGCTGTCCCGGCTGGCGCGGTTCTGCTCGGCCTGGAGGGCGGCCTTTTCCTGGGCGGTCAGGCTGTTGAGGAGCTTCTGCGCCGCGGCGAGCTTGCCCTGGACTTCCTGCTTGTTCTTGCCGAGTTCGGTGCGGGTGGCGGCGAGGTCCTTGAGCTTGTCGGTGGCCTCCTGCCGCTCCTGGGCCAGCTCGCGCTGTTTCTCCTGGATCTTCTTCAACGCCTCGACCTGCTGGCTGCTCAACTGGTCGAGGGTGGACGCCTTGTCCAGGAAGTCGTCCGGGTCAGAGGAGAGGAAGAGCTGGACGGAGGGGTCGATGCCGCCGGTGCGGTACTGGGCACTGGCCATCGTGCCTATGCCGTCACGCAGTTGGTTGAGCTCGTCCTGTCCGCGGGCGACCTTGTCCTGCAGGTCGGAGATCTCCTTCTGGAGCTGGTCCTGCTTCTCCTGGGCCGAGTCGTACTTCTCGGTGGCTACTTCCGCCTGCTCGTAAAAGGCGTCGACCTTGGCCTTGACCTCGTCCTTGCTCGGCTTCGCGGCGGGCGCGGCGTTGGCGGCCTGCGCGCTGAGGGCAACAGCAGCGGCGGCTGCGGTGGTGAGCACGGTCACACGTGCGCGGCTCGGCTGCTTGGGTCGACGGTGGGACGCCACGGGGGCGAGCTCCTTCTTCCTTCAGCCGCCTACCGACACGCCGGCGGGCGGTGCCCCTCCACCGTCACTCCCAATGAGTGATCAACCGAGCGGAGGTTCGAGGCCAGACCCTAGTGACCTTTCTGTGATCGGTTCAAATCCTGAGCGAGAAAATATCCGTCACGCAATGCATTCTTTGCATTCAACTCACGTGCAGTGATACGCGCTTACGCTACGTTGCGTGACGGTTCCGTCAATTCGGGCATGTCCGACTGATGTTGCCGCTGAGACGTAGGTTGCCAATGGGACCTAAAGGCCGGATGGGCGCCGCACGCGCACCCGCATTCAAGCAAGGCCGAAAACAGGGGTTCCGAGATACGCAATTAATGGCGATGACGCCCGATTTCAACCTCGGGACAGTCGCTTCAGCAGTACAGCCGACGCGACCGGCCGCGCGCCCACCCTGGCAACCCCGTCGGCCACCTCGCGGTCGGTGGAGGCGACGATGACCGGCCGGCCCGGCGGCTCGGCGCGCACCAGCTGGCGGATCAATTCGTCGGCGGTGACGCCCGGTTTGGAGAACAGCACCCGCACCCCGCGCGGCGGCGCGAGCAGCACCGGGGCGGCCAGTTCGGCCCCGTCGAAGACGCATGTGACCTCGGCGCCGGTCTGCGCGGCGAGCGCGGAGAGCTGCCCGAGGAGCCGGAGGCGCTGCTTCTCCAGCGGCATCTGCGGATAGCCGGTCTTGGTGACGTTGTAGCCGTCGACGACCAGGTGCGCCTGCGGCAGCGCGAGCAACTGGTCCAGGATCGCGGGATCGTTTTCGGACAGCGCACGGGCGGCGATGTCCTTCGGAGTCATCCGTCCCGGTTCGACCGCGTCCACCGTCTCCGCCGGCCGTACGGACACCGGCGGCAGCGCAAGCTCCCGCCGCAGCCCCTGGGCCGCGTCCAGCACGGTGTCGAGCAGCAGCCGTACGCGCATGTCCTCGACGCTGCGCCCCTCGCGCGCCGCCCTGCGGGTGGCCTCCAGAGCGGCCTCCACCTCGCCGAGTCGCGCCTTGAGCCGCCGGGTCTCGCTCTCGGCGGCGGACACCTGAGCCTG
Organism: uncultured Streptomyces sp.; assembly: GCA_965654005.1. Lineage (GTDB taxonomy): Bacteria > Actinomycetota > Actinomycetes > Streptomycetales > Streptomycetaceae > Streptomyces. Next base: position 6,310 of record CBFHCJ010000112.1, read on the forward strand.
ACCCTCGACTCGTACGGCCTCGACCTTGCCCTGGGCCTTGCGCAGGGCGGCCTCGCCACACTTGACGTCGCTGAGGGCGGCGCGCAGCTTGCGGTGAAGCGATTCGGCTTCCTTGCGCGCCTCGTCCAGCTCGGCGCGCAACCGCTCGGTCTCGGCGCGGGTGTGGTCCCGGGCGGCCGCCAGCTGCTCGCGCAACCGCTCCAGCTCGGCCCTGCTCTCCTCGTCGGCGCGCTCGGCGTCCGCGCGCTGGGCCTCCTCGCCCGCGGCGGTCACCAACTTCACCCAGCCCGCCGGACGAAGTACATAGGCCGCGGCCGCCACGTCGAGCGGATCCGCGGCCGGGGGCGGCGAGCCGGAGTCGAGGGCGCCGGCGAGCTCCGGCTGGGCCTCTCTGAGCTTCTCCGCGATGCGCTGCCGGAAGAGCGGATCGGTCTCCAGGGCCGCCGCCATGGCGTTGCCCGCGAACTTGGCCCGGCGGTTCGGGGCGAACCGGGCGTACTGCCGCAGCTGCGCGGGCAGTTCGCCGAGGGTCAGCCCGCCGAAACCGTCGGACACGATCTGCACGACTCGGCGGCGCACGCCATCGGGCAGCGGACGGTCGAGCACCTCAGCGGTGCCGTCGGCCGGCTCCCCGCCCGCGGTCTCCACCATCCGTCACCCCTATGCCTTTACGGGGCCGCCTCCCTCAGGAGTCGGCACCCGGCCTGTCCACGAGTTCCACCTGATCCACGGCGTTGCACCAGCGGCACCGCACCGACTCGATGGTCTCATTGACCACCTTGCGCTCCTCGACCTTCGGCTCGCCCGCCAGATCCAGGTGCACATACTCGACGACCTTGGACGAGCGGGTCACATCGAAACGCGTGAGGTTGCCGCAGAGCGTGCAGCGCCAGCGGGTCGTCTCCGTCGGCAGGGGAACCGTCATCGTGGTCGCTCTTCCTTCTTCCAGTCTCCGTGATGCGCCAGTTTCCCTGGAGCGTGTGGCTCGTAACCCTACGGCCTGGCGGGTACTCGCCGCCTACCCGTCCCACGCGGCGAGGCACTCTGTGCGTATCGGTCCGGTTACGCCATGCTCTGTCCCATGATCAGTACCTGGAGCAGGGCGGCCGTCGGGGCGCTGCGGGCGCACCCGGCGCCGATGACGTACGGACTGATCGCCCTGTGCTGTCTGATCTTTCTGATCGGACCGGCCTCGGGAATGAATCCGGCCTACGGCACCGGAGACGCGCTGCTCGCCGCGCAGCGGGCCTACTTCGCCCGCTGGGGCGTGGTTCCGGTGGAACTGTTCAGCGGGGCGCCGCGGGCCGCCGTCACGCCCGCGACGGCGCTGTTCGTGCACGGCAGCTGGGTGCATCTGCTGGGCAACATGCTCTTCCTCTACGTCTTCGGGGCGATGGCCGAGGAGCGGATGGGCCACGTGGAGTTCGCCCTGTTCTACGCGGGCTGCGGCTATCTGGCGCTGCTCGGGTACGCGGCGGCCAACGCCGAGTCGCCACAAACGCTGGTCGGGGCGTCCGGGGCGATCTCCGCGGTGCTCGGCGCGTTCCTCTTTCTGTTCCCCAAGGCCCGGGTGACCAGTCTCTTCCCGTTCCTGCTCTTCCTGCCGCTGCGCTTCCCGGCCTGGGTCGTGCTGCCTTTCTGGGCGACCCTGCAGTGGCTGGCGGCGAACCGCGCCTCCCAGGGCCCGGGGGTCGCCTACCTGGCCCATCTGGTCGGCTTCGCGCTGGGCTTCGTCTACGCATGGGTGCGCTACGGCCGTACGAGTAGGGTGAAACCCCCAGCGCAGGCCCCCGAGGGAGAACACCAGCCGTGATCACCGCGATCGTGCTCATCAAGACCAGCGTGGACCGGATCCCCGAGATCGCCGAGTCGATCGCCGCGCTGGACTCCGTCAGCGAGGTTTTCTCGGTCACCGGTACGTACGATCTGGTCGCCATGGTGCGCGTGAAGGCCCATGACGACCTGGCGGACGTCATCCCCGGGCGGATCAGCAAGATTCCGGGCGTCCTGGCCACGGATACGCATGTGGCTTTCCGTACGTACTCCCAGCACGACCTGGAGGCGGCTTTCGCGATCGGGTTGGATTCTTGAAAGCCGCCTGAGCGTCCGCGAGGCGCGGTTCGCCGGCGACTGCGGGTCGCATGTGGTTGCTCGCTCCCCCAAGTTCTCGGCTTCGCTCGAACAGGGGGACAACCATCGTGGCGGAGCCGCATATCGACACAGCCCGGCGCCCCTTACGGGCGCGCGTCACACCGCCGGGACGCAGCGGCCGTCCTCCGTGTGGTACTGCCACTTCGCGCCGTCCCGCACGAGCTCCTTCACGGCGTTCACGAAACGCTCCACGTGCTCGTCGGGCGTGCCCGCGCCGAAGCTGACGCGGATCGCGTTCAGGGACTTCTCACCGGGTGCGGCCTCGGGGGCGCCGCACTCGCCCTGGGTCTGCGGTTCGCTGCCCAGCAGGGTGCGCACCAGCGGGTGGGCGCAGAAGAGGCCGTCCCGGACGCCGATGCCGTACTCCGCGGAGAGAGCGGCGGCGAAGTGGGAGCTGTTCCAGCCCTCGACGACGAAGGAGATCACGCCGACACGCGGGGAGTCGTCGCCGAAGAGCGAGAGGACCTTCACCTCGGGCACCTCGGCGAGGCCTTCCCTGACCTTGCGGATCAGATACTGCTCGCGGGCCACGAGGGTCTCGAAGCCGGCTTCGGCGAGCGCCTTGCAGGCGGTGGCGATGGAATAGGCGCCGATGACGTTCGGGGAACCGGCCTCATGGCGGGCGGCGCTCTCGTGCCACTCCACGGCCACTCCCCCGTCCTCGCGCCGGGTGACCTTGCGGCTGGCGCCGCCGCCCGCGAGGTACGGCTCGGCCTCCCGCAGCCAGTCGGCCCGGCCGGCCAGGACACCGGAGCCGAACGGGGCGTACAGCTTGTGCCCGGAGAAGGCGACCCAGTCGACGTCGAGGTCCCGGACGGACACCGGGTGGTGCGGGGCGAGCTGGGCGGCGTCCAGGACGATACGGGCGCCGTGCGCGTGGGCGGCCGCGGCCAGCTCGCGTACGGGCCACAGCTCGCCGGTGACGTTGGAGGCGCCGGTGACGCAGACGAGAGCCGGACCGTGGCCCCCCTCGATCGACACAGTGCGGTCGGCGAGGGCGCGCTCCAGGGTCTCGACGGCCTGCCGCGGGGTGCGCGGGGCGTCGAGGCAGGAGACGCGCGCGTAGCGCCAGGGCAGCAGGGAGGCGTGGTGCTCGGTCTCGAAGACGAAGACCTGGCAGTCGGCCGGAAGCGTGGCGGCGAGCAGGTTGAGCGAGTCGGTGGTGGAGCGGGTGAAGATCACCTCGTCGTCGTCACGGCAGTCGAGGAACTCGGCGACGGTCCTGCGGGCGTTCTCGAAGAGGTCCGTGGACAGCTGCGACAGATAGCCGGCACCGCGGTGGACGCTGCCGTAGTACGGCGCGTACGCCGCCACGTCGTCCCAGACCCGCTGGAGCGCCGGCGCGCTGGCCGCGTAGTCGAGCGCGGCATAGGTGACTTCGCCGCCCGTGACGAGCGGGACCGTGACATCACGACCCAGAACGGGCAGCGGGGCACAAATGGTCTGGGCGGCGGCAGCGGTGGAGACGGACATGGTGAACTCCTGTGAGAGGCATGGGGAACCACCGTGCGAGCGGATACGGCTCAAGCACGGAGAAGGGCGAAATGGGTGTGCGGAGGCGGGGCTCTACGCCCTATCGCATTCGCTTGCTCACAGAAGGCTCCCTCGACGACCAGGACCCCTGGTGTGCGAGGGGTCCGCGCTTGCCGTAGACCTCACTGCCTACGACCTGGTCTTCACCCGGGGCACCCCGCCACGGACGGAGGGTTGCCGGACAGTCGGCCGGGGCCTCATGACTGTCACTCATGACCTGGAAGGAACGTACGTGAAGTGGTCGCGGTCCCGCAACTCGTGTCCGGATTGCGGGACCACACCCCGGATCCGTTACGCGTTGCTCGCGGCCACCCAGCGGTCCAGCGCCCGCTTGGCCTCCCCGGAGTCGATCGACTCGGCCGCCTTCGCCATTTCGGCGCGGAGCTGCTCGGCCAGCGGTGCGTCCGTCGGGTCCAGGGCCACCAGGGCGGCGGCCGAGTTGAGGAGCACGGCGTCCCGTACAGGGCCCGCCTCGCCGTCCAGCAGCCGTCGGGCGACCTCCGCGTTGTACGAGGGGTCGCCGCCCCGCAGCGCCTCCACCCTGACCGGCTCGATGTCGACGTCGCGCGGGTCGAAGGTCTCCTCCGTGACCTTGCCGTCCCGGACGATCCACACCCGGGAGGTGGCCGTCGTCGTCAGCTCGTCGAGACCGTCGTCGCCGCGGAAGACGAGTGAGGAGTTGCCGCGTTCGGCGAAGACGCCCGCGACGACCGGCGCCATGCGCGGATCCGCGACCCCGACCGCCTGCGCCCGCACTCTGGCGGGGTTGGTCAGCGGGCCGAGGATGTTGAACACCGTGCGGATGCCCAACTGGCCGCGAGCGGCGCCCACATGACGCAGCGCCGGGTGGAACTTGATCGCGAAGCAAAAGGTGATCCCGGCCTGCTGGGCCACCTCGGCCACCCGCTGGGGGGTCAGCTCCAGGTTGACGCCGAGCTTCTCCAGGACGTCCGAGGCGCCGGACGCGGAGGACGCCGCCCGGTTGCCGTGCTTGACGACCGTGGCACCCGTGCCGGCCACGACGATCGCCGACATGGTGGAGATGTTGACCGTCTTGGCACCGTCGCCACCGGTCCCGACGATGTCCACCGTCCGACCGGGCACCTCGATCACGTTGGCGTGCTCGTACATCGTGCGGACGAGCCCGTTGATCTCCTCGACGGTCTCGCCCTTGGCCCTGAGGGCCACCACGAACCCGGCGATCTGCGCGTCGGTCGCCTCACCGCGCATGATCTGGTCCATCGCCCAGGCCGTCGCGTCGGCGCTCTGGTCCCGTCCGTACAGCAGGGCGTTCAGGACCTCGGGCCAGGAACGGCCCGCCGCGGTATCGCCTCCAGCGGGGGTCACAGCGCTCATAAGCCGCTCCTGGGTGAGGGTCCCGGACTACGGGACGCGAGTCTCGAACACGTCCACCCTATCCAGCCCGGGGCATGGCGAAGGGCCCCGTCCGAACACCGGACGGGGCCCTTCGACCGTGGCGTGGCGTGCGCAGCGATCAGTGGTGGCCGTGGCCGCTCGTGATCTCCTTGTACTCCTCGACGGTGGGCTTGGGGATCTGGTTGTCCTCTCCGTAGTACGCGTTGCTCAGCTTGGAGCGCAGCTTCTCGGAGCCCTTGATCTTCCGCTCGACGCCGTTCTCGTCGACCGTCGGGCCGATCTCGGCGGGCTTGTACTGCTCGTGCGCCGTGAGCGTGTGCAGCTGCTCCTGGCTGAGCGGCTCGTGGACCTCGATGAACTCACCGTGCGGCAGGCGCTTGATGATGCCCGACTCGCGGCCGTGCAGCACCTTGTCCTTGTCGCGGCGCTGGAGGCCGAGGCAGATCCGCTTGGTGACGATGAACACGAGCACCGGCACCACGAAGAAGGCGACGCGGACGAACCAGGTGATCGCGTTGATCGACAGGTGGAAGTGCGTGGCCCAGATATCGTTGCCGCCGCCCATCAGCATCACGAAGTACCAGGAGACCCAGGCCGCGCCGAAGGCGGTGCGGGTCGGGGCGTTGCGCGGGCGGTCCAGGATGTGGTGCTCGCGCTTGTCGCCGGTGACCCAGGACTCGATGAACGGGTAGACCGCGATGGTGGCCAGGGTCAGCGGGAAGAGGATCAGCGGGATGAACACGCCCAGGACGAGTGTGTGCCCCCAGATGTTGATCTCCCAGCCCGGCATGGCACGAATGAGGCCCTCGGCCTGGCCCATGTACCAGTCGGGCTGGGCACCGGTGGACACCTGGTCCGGACGGTAGGGGCCGAAGACCCAGATCGGGTTGATCGTGGCGAGCGCCGCTACGGCCGCGATGACACCGAAGACCAGGAAGAAGAAGCCTCCGGCCTTGGCCATGTACACCGGCAGCAGCGGCATGCCGACGACGTTGTTGTTCGTCTTTCCGGGACCCGCGAACTGCGTGTGCTTGTGGTAGAAGACCAGGATCAGGTGGCCCACCACCAGACCGAGCATGATGCCCGGCAGCAGCAGGATGTGGATCGAGTAGAACCGGGCCACGAAGTCATGGCCGGGGAACTCGCCGCCGAAGAGGAAGTACGAGATGTACGTGCCGACGATCGGCATGGACAGGATCGCACCCTCGGTGAAGCGGACACCGGTGCCGGAGAGCAGGTCGTCCGGGAGCGAGTAACCGGTGAAGCCGGTGAACATGCCCAGGACGAACAGCAGGAAGCCGAACAGCCAGTTGATCTCACGCGGCTTGCGGAACGCGCCGGTGAAGAACACGCGCATCATGTGCACGAACATGGCCGCGAGGAAGATCAGCGCCGCCCAGTGGTGGATCTGCCGGATGAGCAGACCACCGCGCACGTCGAAGGAGATGTGCAGGGTCGAGCTGAACGCCTCCGACATCAGCTGCCCCTGCAGCGGGACGTAGGAGCCGTGGTACTCCACCTCGTTCATCGACGGGTGGAAGAACAGCGTCAGGTACACACCCGTGAGGATGATGATGATGAAGCTGTAGAGGCAGACCTCACCCAACATGAACGACCAGTGGTCGGGGAAGATCTTGCGCATGTTGGCCTTGGCCA